>NZ_JBEXDT010000107.1:0-27696 GCF_040605905.1 Nonomuraea sp. NPDC005501
ACGGCGTCTTGTCGCCCCTGGAGACGAGGTAGTAGCCGTTGATGCCCAGGGGGTTCTCCGTCCAGGCGTACGTGTGGCCCTCGGGGACCTTCAGCCCCGCCGCCCCGTCCCGGGCCAGACCGCTGTGGCTGGCCGGGGCGGCGGCGGTGCTGGCCGCGTCCATGATCGTCGGACTGCTCGGCGGGGCCGCCGACATCTCGCCCGGCCAGGTGGCGCTCCAGGCGCTCGACTGGCTGCCGCTGGTCCACATCGACTCCGGCCTCGCCCCCGTGGAGCAGGGCCTGCTGTACGAGATCCGGCTGCCCCGCGTCCTGCTGGCGGGCATCGTGGGCGGGCTGCTGGCCGTGGCCGGCGCCGGCTACCAGGGCGTCTTCCGCAACCCGCTGGCCGACCCGTACCTGCTCGGCGCCGCCGCCGGCGCCGGGCTGACGGCGACGGTCGTGATCGTGCTGTTCCCCACCGGCGCCGGCGTCGTGCCGGTGGCGGCCTTCGCCGGGGCCGTCGGCGGCGTGGTCCTCGCGTACGCGCTGGGCAACACCGCCGGGCGCTCCGGCGGCACCGCGACGCTCGTGCTGGCCGGGGTGGCGGTCACGTCGTTCCTGACCGCGATCCAGACGTTCGTCCAGCAGTTCAAGGTCGAGGAGCTCCAGCGCATCTACTCCTGGATCATGGGCGACGTGGGCGGCGGGTGGGAGCAGGTCCGCCTGGTCCTGCCGTACGCCGCCGTCTCCGCCGTCCTGCTGCTCCTGCACGGGCGGATGCTCGACGTGCTGTCCGTCGGCGACGAGGAGGCGACCAGCCTCGGGGTGCGGGCCGGGCGGGTACGGCTCGCGGTGCTGCTGGCCGCGTCCCTGGCCACGGCGGCGGCCGTCGCGGTGAGCGGGCTGATCGGGTTCGTCGGGATTGTCATCCCGCACGTGGCCCGGCGGCTCGCGGGCGGCTCCTACCGGATCGTGCTGCCCCTGTCGCTGCTGGGCGGCGCCGCGTTCCTCGTGCTCGCCGACGTGGTCGCGCGCACCGTCATCGCCCCGGCCGAGCTGCCCATCGGGGTGGTCACGATGTTCGTGGGCGCGCCGTTCTTCGTCGGCGTGCTGCGCCTGACCCGGCGGGCCGCCACATGACCCGCATGGAGCCCGCCCCTGCCACCGGCCCGACGAGGGGCCCGGCGACAGGGACGGAGACAGGCCCGAGGACAGGCCCGGCGACAGGCCCGGCGACGGGGACGGAGACAGGGACGGTGATCGGCACGGCCGGGGTGTCGGTGCGGCTCGGCGGCCGGCCGGTCCTCGACCACGTGGACCTGTCCGTACGGCCGGGCGAGTGGCTGGCCGTCGTCGGCCCGAACGGGGCCGGCAAGTCCACCCTGCTCAAGGCCGTCATGGGCCTGCTGCCGCACGAGGGCGAGATCACGCTCGGCGGCAGGCCGTCGCGCGCCCTCCGCCCCCGGGACCGGGCCCGTCTCGTGGCCTACGCCCCCCAGACCCCCGCGCTCCCGCCCGACATGACCGTGTTCGACTACGCCCTGCTGGGCCGCACCCCGTACATCCCGTACCTGGGCCGCGAGAGCCGCCACGACAGGGAGGTCACCGCGTCGGTGCTCGACCGGCTGGACCTGGGGGACTTCGCCGGCCGTCGCGCCGGCGAGCTGTCGGGCGGCGAGCGGCAGCGCGTCGTGCTGGCCCGCGCGCTCGCCCAGGAGGCGCCCGTCCTCCTGCTCGACGAGCCCACCACCGCGCTCGACCTCGGCCACCAGCAGCAGGTGCTGGAGCTGGTGGACCGGCTCCGGCTCGCCGACGGCCTCACCGTCGTCACCACGCTGCACGACCTCACCCTCGCCGGGCAGTACGCCGACACCCTGCTGCTGCTCGCCGGCGGCCGGGTCGCGGCGGCCGGCGGGCCGGCCGAGGTGCTCACCGAGGACCTCGTCGGCCGGCACTTCGGCGCGACCGTGCAGATCCGGCCGGGCCCCGGCGGGCGGCCCGTCGTCCACCTCGTCCGAGGAGGCCGGGAGGCGACGTGAACCTCACCTACCGTGACGAGGACGGGGCGCGGCTGGGGACGCTGCTGTGGGAGTTCGGGCCGGGCTGGCGGATGATCTCCTCGGCGGTGCTCGGCGGGGGCATCGGCCCGCGCGCCTGGGTGCTGAACGCCCAGGTGATGGCGGGCTACTCCGGCATGGACCCGGCCGGCCACCTGGCCTCGCTCGCGCCCCCCGGGCCCGGGGTGGGCATGATGACGGCCGCCTCGGTCGACCGCCGCGTCACGGCTTCGGACGGCGGGGTCCTGGCGGTGGCCACGGTCGGGCTGCGCGTCCCCACCTGGGCCGCCGCCCCGGAGGGCGCCGCGGACCCCGAGCTGGCCCCGATGCTCACGCGGCCGCCGGTCGGGACGATCAACATCGTGGCCGCGTTACCGGTGGCCATGACGGACGCGGCGCTGGTCAACGCCGTCATGACGGTGACGGAGGCGAAGACGCAGGCCCTCGTGGAGGCGGGCTTCGCGGGCACGGGCACGGCCTCGGACGCGGTGTGCGTCGCCGTACGGGAGGAGGGCCCGGCGGAGCCCTTCGGCGGCCCCCGCTCCACCTGGGGCGCCCGCCTCGCCCGCGCCGTCCACCAGGCGGTCCGGACGGGCGCCGAAGCGTGGCGGCCCCATGACAAAGAGTGACGAATATCGGGGAAGTAGCATGTGACCGAGGGCGAGATCCGCGACAATGAGTGGGTGCTCGCAATGGCGACGACCGAACCGACCAGCGGAAGCACGGTCCTTCCAGGCGTGCCACCGTTCACCGTCGACGACCTGCTCACATTCCCGGACGACGGGAATCGCTATGAGCTCTTCACCGGGAGCCTCCTGGTGAGCCCTGTCCCCACACCGCTGCATCAGCGCGTGACCGGCCGTATCTGCATCATCTTGGGGGCCGCCGCCCCTCTCGAGCTGGAGCTCCTGCAGACCGTGACTCTTCGGGGCAGCGACGTGGATCTATGGATCCCCGATGTGGTCGTCGTGCCCGCTGCGGCGACGGAGAGCGTGGGCTTGATGTTCTCGCCGCATGATGTCCGGCTTGCCGTGGAGGTGGTCAGCCCAAGCAGCCGGGCCCAGGACAGGTTGCTGAAAGCTGGGGCCTACGCCGCTGCCGGCATCCCTCTGTACTGGCGCGTCGAGACGGACGAAGGCCCCACGATCTACGTCCACGAGCTGGACGGCACGACCTACCGGCCGCCGGTGGCGCACAAGGCGGGCACCGTCGCCGAGCTGCACGCCCCGTTCCCCGTCAGCTTCGACCCGGCGGACCTGCTCAGTCACCGCGGCTGAGCTCACCGCCCGTATCGGTCCGGACGCCGGTACGGGGCTGGGGATTCCGGTTCTGCGATACGCCGCGCATGTCAACCGCGGGGAGCGCGGAGGAAGGCCAGGATGGAGTCGGTCTGACCGAAGATCGAGTGTCCGACTCCGGGCAGGAGCCGCACGGCCGCGTGGGGGACGCATCGGCGGACGCGCCGGGCGGTGTCGGAGGAGTCGAACAGGGCGTCGCGCTCGCCGAGCGTCACCAGCATCGGCTGGGTCAGGCGGCGCAGCGCGTCGTCGGAGAACCTGGGCAGCTGCGCCCGGCGTGGCCTGAACTGCGTGAAGGTCAGCACCAGGTCGTCGAGGATGGATTCGTCCCGCTGCCTGTCCAGGCCGGCGACACTGCGCGCGGACCGGCGCATGCCCCGGCGCCCGAAGGGGCGGAGCAGGACGGCCTTGAGCAGCCAGGCCGACCTGGTCCTGCCCACTCCGCCGGGGCACAGCAGGGCCAGGCGCGTCACCCGGCCGGGCCTGCGGGTGGCATAGTCCAGGGCCATCCAGCCGCCGAGTGAGATGCCGACGATCGCGGTGCTGGTGATGCCCAGCGCGTCGAGCACCTCGTCCAGCCACAGGACGTAGGCGTCGGAGGCGAGGGGTGGGCGGGAGGGGGCGCTCAGGCCCGGTTCGCCGATGAGGTCGATGGCGTACACGCGGAAGTGCCGCGACCAGGCGGTGACGTCGCTGCGCCACATCGCGGTGTTGGTGCCGGAGCCGTGCAGCAGGACCACAGGGGGCGCGTGCTCGGGTCCGGAGGCGATGACGAAGGTCTCACCCTGGCGGGTCGGCGTGTGGATGTGGTCGGCGGACACCGGCCAGGTGCGCAGCGCCTCCCGGTAGCGGCGCAGGATCTCGTTCGCGCCGGCGTCCGACTTGTAGATCGACAGCGCGTCTTGGTTGTGCATGGAAAGTACCGTAACGCTCCCTTCCTTGAGGAACGAAAGGGAATTTTACGGAAGATTGGAGAGTATGAGGCCCTCATGCGGCATCGCGGCCGAGGGTGCCGTCCGCGTCGGCTCGGACGCCGTAGTCCTCGACGGCGCCGCGCAACGAGACGCGGCCCGCCCGCAAGTCCTCGGCCACCGCCGCGAGGTCCCGCTCCAGCGGCGGGCCGATCCCGCCGCCCCCCGTCGTCTCCACCACGAACGCCTCCCCGGCGCCGAACCGGACGTTGTTCACCTTCGACGCCAGCCGCTCCAGCGTCCCGTCCAGGTGGCGCTTGTAGAAGCCCCCGACGCGCCCCGGCAGCCCGCCGTCCCGGCCCGGCGGGGCGAGGCGGAGCCGGTCGCCCCGGGTCGTCACGTGGCAGTCCGCCAGGAACCGGTACACCGTGCGCGACCCCAGCCCGCCCCTGAACCGGCCGGGCCCGCCCGAGTCGGGGATGGTCTCGATCGACTCCACCACCAGCGGGCAGCGGCTCTCCACCGGCTCCACCTGCGGCACCGAGTTGCGGCCGATCCCGAAGTGCACGCCCGTCGCGTCCGGCCCGTCGAGCCCCCGCCGCGCGCCGACCCCGCCGAAGTCGTAGGCCAGGTGGATCCAGTACGGCGCCCCCACGGCCGCGATCGAGAACGGCTGCAGGATCCCGCTCGCCGCGATCGCCCGCTCCGGCACCGCGTCGGACAGCGCCTGGAAGACGGCCTCCATGGCGGCGTAGATCGGCACGTACCGGCCGCCGCACGGGTACGGGGCGCGGGCGTCGAGCAGCGAGCCGGGCGGCAACCGCACGTCGACGGCGCGCAGGCAGCCGTCGTTCATGGGGATGGCCGGGTCCAGGAAGCAGCGCACCGCGAAGACGGCGGCGGCGAGCGACTGCGAGGCGGACGCGTTGATCGCGGCCGGCACCTGCGGGTCCGTCCCCGCGAAGTCCACCACCGCGCCCGCGCCGGCTCCCCCCGAAGGATGGAGGGTGAGGGCGACCCGGATGTGGTGCGGGGTGAGCGTGTCGATGCCGTCGTCGTCGATCGGGTACGACGCCGCGAACCGGCCCGCCGGCAGCTCCGCCAGCGCCGCGCGGGTGCGGGCCTCGGTGTGGTCGAGGTACGCGTCGACGCCCTCGGCCAGGCCCGTCTCGCCGTACTCCTCGACGAGCGCGCCGAGCCGGGCGGCGGCCACCGTCGTGCCGGCGATCAGCGCCCGCACGTCCCCCATGACCTTGTCCGGGGTACGGCTGTTGGCGCGCAGGATCGCCTCGACCGTGGGCTCGATCCCGGCGGCGGTCGCCAGGCGGACGGGCGGGAGCTGGAGCCCTTCGAGGAAGATGTCGGTGGCCAGTGGCGCCATGCCGCCCGCCGACAGCCCGCCCAGGTCCGAGACATGGATCATGGCGGCGGTGAAGTACGCGGGCCGCCCGCCGACGAAGACGGGCCGGTAGACCAGCAGGTCGTTGGTGTGGACGCCGCCCCGGTAGGCGTCGTTGAGCACGTACACGTCGCCGGGCCGCATCGCGGCGAGCGGGACGTCCGCGACCAGCTCGGGCAGGGCGACCTTGAGCGCCATGCTGTTCATGAGGGTCGTGGCCATGGACTGGGCGATCAGCCGCCCGCCGGCGTCCAGGAGGGCGGCGGAGGCGTCGGAGCCCTCGACGATGAACGTCGAGTAGGCCGAGCGGACCACGACGATGCTCGCCTCCTCGGCGGCCACCACGAGGGCGTTGCGCAGGACGTCCGCGGTGAGCGTGTCAGGCACCCGGAGCCTCCTCGGACGCGGCGACGAGGTGGACGGCCCGGCCGGGGCCGAGCAGGGCGGTCCAGCCGGGCGGCACGACGATGGTGGACTCGGCGTCCTCGACGATCGCCGGGCCGGGCAGGCGGGGGAGGAGGCCGAGGGTGGCGCGCGTGTGCACGGGCGTGCCGGCGTAGCCGCCCAGCTCGGCGAAGTACGCGAGCCTGTTCCCCGGCGATCCCCCGGGCCGGGGCTCGGCGGACGGCTCCGCGGGCGGCTCCGGCGGGGCCGCGAGCGTGACGCGGACCCGGTAGCCGACCAGCTCGACCTCCCCGCGCTGCTCGATCCCGTACACCTGGGCGTACCGGGAGAAGAAGCGGGCCTCCACCGCCTCCCGCGACGGCTCCCACGCGACCGTCAGGTCGTGCGACTGCCCGAGGAAGCGCGCGTCCACCGACCGCTCGACCCGCACGCCCGGCTCGCCCGGCGACACGCCGAGGTCGGCCGCCGCCGCGGAGGCCAGCGCGGCGAGGACCGCCTCCGGGTCCCCGGCGTCGAGCCGCGTCAGCACCCGGTCGGTCGACAGCTCGCCCCGCAGCAGTCCCGCGGCCGAGGCGACCCCGCAGTGCTCGGGCACCACGACCCGGCCGATCCCGAACCGCCCGGCCACCCGCGCCGCGTGCATCGGCCCGGCGCCGCCGAAGGCCACCAGCGCGAACCCGCGCGGGTCGATCCCCCTCTGCACGGTCACCACGTGCACGGCCGCGGCCATGGCGGCGCTGACGATCGCGTGCACGGCGTGGGCGGCCTCGGCCCGCGGCACGCCGAGGGGCTCGGCGAGCCGGTCGAGGGCCTTGCCGGCGAGCGGCGGCGACAGGGGGATGGAGGCGGAGCCCAGGTAGCCGAGGACGAGGTTCGCGTCGGTGACGGTCGGCTCGCCGCCGCCGAGGCCGTAGCAGGCGGGACCGGGGGAGGAGCCCGCCGAGTGGGGGCCGACGCGCAGCGCTCCGGCGGCGTCGATCCAGGCGACGCTGCCGCCGCCCGCCCCGACCTCGGCCAGGTCGATGGCGGGCGTCCTGATCGGCACGCCGGTCCCGGCGCGCCGCCCGCCGAAGCTGCCCTTGCCGCCGACGTGGAACTCGTGGGTGATCTCCGGCCGGCCGCCGCGCACGACGCATGCCTTGGCGGTGGTGCCGCCCATGTCGAACGAGATCACGTCGGCGATGCCGGTGGACATGCCCGTGGAGGCGGCGGCGAGCACCCCGGCCGCGGGCCCGGACTCGATGGTGGCCACGGCCCGCCGGGCGGCCAGGCGGGCCGACAGGACGCCGCCGCCCGACTCCATGACGTGGACGGGCGCGCGCACGCCCAGCGCGGCCAGGGCGTCCTCCAGCCGGGACAGGTACGACGCCATCAGCGGCCCGACATAGGCCGACATGATGGTCGTCGTGGCCCGTTCGTACTCGCGGATCTCCGGCCACACC
The DNA here is from genome assembly GCF_040605905.1 of Nonomuraea sp. NPDC005501. Classification (NCBI taxonomy): domain Bacteria; kingdom Bacillati; phylum Actinomycetota; class Actinomycetes; order Streptosporangiales; family Streptosporangiaceae; genus Nonomuraea; species Nonomuraea sp. NPDC005501. Next base: position 7,494 of record NZ_JBEXDT010000107.1, read on the forward strand.
TCGGAGGAGGCCACCACGTTCGGCACCAGCTCGCGCAGGATCGCCGCCACGCGCCGCTCGTGGGCGGGCTCGGCGTAGGAGTGCAGCAGGCACACGGCGGCCGAGGTGATGCCCCGGCGGGCGATCTCCGCGGCGGCCAGCCGAGCGGAGCCCTCGTCGAGCGGGGTCAGCACCTGCCCCCGCGCGGAGATCCGCTCGGTCACCTCGAAGCAGTCGCCGGGCTCGACGGGCGGCGGAGGGGGTGTGAACCGCAGGTCGTACCGGTCCTCCTCCACCCGGGCGTAGCGGCCGAGCGGCACGACCGAGCGGAACCCCCGGGTGGTGACGAAGGCGACCCGCACGCCCTTGCGCTCCAGCACCGCGTTGGTGGCCAGGGTGGTCGCGTGGACCACGCGCGTCACGAGCGCCGGGTCGAGGCCGGAGAGCACGCGCGTAACGCCGGTGACGATCCCCGCGATGGGGTCGTCGTGGGTGCTCAAACACTTGGCCACCGTGACCGTGCCAGAGGGACGGCGCAGCACCACGTCGGTGAAGGTGCCACCGACGTCCACGCCGATCGCGAAGCCCATCCCGGTACGGTAGACAACAAGCAAGCGCTTGTCTATCCGCGGCTCTCTTGACTTACGGCAGGTGATTGGGACGCTGTTTACAATCCTGCGAAACGGAGCGGCGATGGCTCGTCTCACAGCTCTGGCCGGCGGCGCCGCTGTGGCGCTGACGGCGCTGTTCCTCCCGCTTTCCCCTCTCTCCCTCCCGGCCGCGGCGCACGAGCATCCCAGCGGCGTCACCGACCTCGTCACCCCCGCCGTGGTCCGCGTCGAGGCCACCGCGCACATCGACATAACGCTCCTCGACCACATACGGGACCTGGTGCACGTGGAACGGTCCTACAAGGTGCCCATCGGCGTGGGCACCGGAACCGTGGTCAACCCCGAGGGGGCCATCGTCACGCTCACCCGCGTGGTCAAGAGCGAGCAGGACCTCGCGGTCTACGCGGCCAACAAGATCTTCGCCGAGCACCACAAGGTGAAGATCCCGGCCGACTTCGAGCGTCACAAGCTCAAGGACGACGTGCTCGACCACCACCTCCAGCAGTGCTACCCGCCGCTGACCTCCAAGGCCACCTGCATCTTCGCCATCAGGACCGACATCACGGTCTTCCCGAACGTCTCCCCGGCCGACCCCAAGGGGCTCAAGGCGGACCTGGTCAGGGCGGGCTCCGGCCCCGACGCCCCGGCCGTGCTCCAGACGTCCGGCAGGGTCGTGGGCAGTGTCGGCCTGCCCACCGCGCCGCTCGCCGACCGGGTACCCGAGTCGGCGGGCTCGCCCACCAACGTGGCCGGCTTCCTCGGCCGCCCCGGCCCCACCGTGCAGAACACCGTCGAGATCGCCCACCTGGCCAAGGGCGGCGGCGCGGGCGAGAACGGCAGGCCGTTCGCCGACCCGGAGAAGAAGGTGGACGAGCCGGTGAAGCTCGCCGGCCTGGCCGACCGCGGGCTGCGCGGCGCGCCCGTCATCGGCGACAAGGACGGCCACGTCGTCGGCCTGCTCATCGGCGGCGGCAACGCGGCCAGGATGATCGGCATCAGGGAGGTCACGGCGGCCCTGGCCAAGGCGGGGGTCGCCCCGCGCCGGGGTGCGATCGACTCGACGTTCGAGGCGGCGCTGACCCGCTACCACACCAAGTACTACACGGAGGCCGCGCCCGGCTTCCAGCGCGTGCTGGAGCTCTATCCGGGCAACGTGGTGGCCGCCGCGCTGCTCAAGGACTCCCTGGCCAAACGGGGCGGCCCCGAGGACCGCGGCGTCAGGCCGGTCGCCGTGCCGCCGCGCGCCTCCACCCCGCTGTGGCCGTTCATCGTGGCCGCCGCGGTGCTGTTCCTGGCCGCGGCGACCGGGGCGTTCCTGCTGTGGCGGCGCCGCCGCGCGCCCGAGCCGAAACCCGAGCCGCCGCCGCTGGTCACCGCGCCCGCACAGCCGCTGGACGACAGCGCCGGCCAGACCGTGGTCGTCCGGCGCTCGCAGCCGTTCGCGGTGATCCCGCAGCAGAAGCAGGTGCTGACCGCGCAGGAACCGTCCGTCAAGTACTGCACGGCCTGCGGGATGCGGCTGGGCGCCGCCCACCGGTTCTGCGGCTACTGCGGTCACCCCAGCGAGACGTGACGCAGGTGAACGACAGATCACTCATCGGCCAGGAGGTGGCCGGGTACTACATCGAGGACATCGTCGGCAAGGGCGGCATGGCCGTCGTCTACCTGGCCCTGGACCCCCGGCTGAGCCGGCGCGTGGCGCTCAAGATCCTCAACCCGGTGCTGAGCGTCGACGACCGCTTCCGCCAGCGGTTCATCCTGGAGTCCAGGACGGTCGCCAGCATCGAGCACCCCAACATCATTCCCATCTACGAGGCCAACGCCGACGCCGACGGCGTGCTGTACATCTCGATGCGCTACGTCGACGGGCTCGACCTGCGCCGCCTCATCTACGACCGGGGACCGCTGCCGCTCGCCCAGGCCAGCCAGATCTTCGCGCAGGTGGCCGCCGCGCTCGACGCCGCGCACGCCCACGACCTCATCCACCGCGACGTCAAGCCGGCCAACATCCTGCTGGCCGGCGACCACGTCTACCTGACCGACTTCGGCATCACCAAGCACCGCACGTCGATCTCCGGGCTGACGCAGACCGACCAGTTCATCGGCACCCCCCGGTACATGTCGCCCGAGCAGATCAACAAGGAGCACATCGACGGCAGGTGCGACCAGTACGCGCTGGCCTGCGTCGTGTACGAGGCGCTGTCGGGGCGGCTGCCGTTCCAGCGCGACAACGACATCGCGCTGCTGTGGGCGCACCTGGCCGAGCAGCCCACGCCGCTGGCCCAGGTACGGCCCGAGCTGCCGCCCGAGGTCGACACCGTGATGGCGCGGGCGCTGGCCAAGTCGCCCGAGCAGCGCTACCCGTCGTGCGGGGCGTTCGTGGCCGCGCTGCGCGACGCGATGAGCGGCCACCTGGACGCCCAGCCGCTCGCCCAGCCGCTCGTCCAGCCGCTCGTCCAGCCGCCGGCCGGCCCCGTCCCGGTACGGCGGAGGGAGCCGGCCGCCCCGGGCGGGACGGGCCGGATCGGGAAGCCGGGCCGGCTGCCGATCATCGCGGCCGCGCTCACGGCGGCCGTCGCGGCGCTCGTCCTCGTCGTGCTGCTCGTGGTGAGCCAGCGGGGCGAGTCGTGGGCCCGCTACCGGCCCACCACGGCCGCGCCGGTGAGCTTCGAGTACCCGGCCGACTGGACGGTCCGCACCCACGAGGACCTGTTCGCGGTGGTCTCGCCGCACGCGACGGAGTTCGAGTCGATGTTCGTCTCGGGAGCCGGGGCGGACTGGGCGCCGGTCACCCCGCTCATCACCGAGGAGCCCGACAGCGCCGCCGGCGTGTACGTCCAGGTCTCCGACACCCTCAGCACCACGGCCACCGACACGCAGATGAAGGCCATGCTCGAAGGGCTGCTGCCCGGGAAGATCGACGTGAGCGGGCCGGTCACCGAGCAGGCCGGCACCAGCCCCGCCACCCGCTACACGGGGTCGCTGACCGACCGCGACAGCGGCGTCCGGCTCGGCTTCGTCGGCTACGTCGTCGACCGCAAGCCCAAGCCGATGCTCCTGCTGTACTTCTGCGCCCGCAACACCTGTGACGACGCCGTGCAGGCGCGCGTCCGCCAGAGCGTCCGCCTCTCCTGACCCGCTCCGAATCTGTGATCTTGGAAGCCACTTGCGCGCGGCTTGACCTGGGTGTCCCATCAGCCCGTGGCCGTCTAGTCTCCCGCGTGTGAGCATACGCATCGTCATCGCGGACGACCAGGCGATGATCAGGGCCGGCCTCCGCATGATCCTGGAGGCCGAGCCCGGCATGGACGTCGTGGGCGAGGCCGCCGACGGCCGGGAGGCCGTCGCCGTGGCCCGGCGCACCCGTCCCGACATCGTCCTGATGGACATCTCCATGCCCCGCCTCGACGGGCTGTCGGCGGCCAGGGAGCTGCTCGAGACGCCGTCGCCCCCCAAGATCATCACGTTGACCACCTTCGACAGCGACGAGAACCTGTACGCCGCGCTGCAGGCCGGCACCAGCGGCTTCCTGCTGAAGGTCTCGCCTCCGGAGCAGCTCCTGGAGGCCATCCGCGTCGTCCACGCCGGCGACGCGCTGCTCGACCCCGCGGTGACGAGCCGGGTGATCGCCTCCTTCGCCGGCCGCCGCGAGCCGACGCCCTCGCCGCGGCTGGGCGAGCTGACCCCGCGCGAGCTGGAGGTGCTGCGGCTGCTGGCCCGCGGCATCACCAACGCCGAGATCGCCAGGGAGCTGTTCGTCGGCGAGGCCACGGTCAAGACGCACGTGGCGCGGGTGCTCATGAAGCTGCACCTGCGTGACCGGGCGCAGGCGGTCGTCTTCGCGTACGAGTCGGGGGTGGTGCGTCCGGGAGCCTCCTGAGTCTCAGCATCCGGAAGCCTTTTGTGATGCTTCGGGGGTCTGTGTGTATATTTTCCGTTTGAAAGCGGGAGTTACAGGAGATCTTTCATGCAGGCTTTCCCCAGGGTGCTGTTCGACGAGGCCCACAGCGAGTCGTGGTCCATCCGCCGCGACGTGGCCGAGACCATCAACCCCGCCCATCCCGACGACAGCAGCTACGCCCGCGCGGCCGACCTGCTGCGGCACCTGGGGCACACGGTGACGGCCCACACCGGCGGCCCGCTGACGGCTGGAGCGCTCCAGGACCAGGACGTGCTGGTCATCGCGCATCCGGCGGACGAGCGATGGGAGCGCACCACCGGCCTCGGCTCCCCGGTCTTCGCCGAGGCCGAGCTCGACGCCGTGCGTGACTTCGTCGCCGGCGGCGGCGGCCTCGTCGTGCTCGCCGAGGAGGAGCAGGACAAGTACGGCAGCAACCTCGCCGACCTGCTCGCCCGCTTCGGCGTCGGGGTCGGTCACACCACCGTGCGCGACCCGAGGAACGCCCACCGCGGCGTGGCCACCTGGGTCGTCGCCGCCCCGGCCACCGGCGACGGCCTGCTCGCCGGCGTCAAGAGCGCCTGCTTCTACCGCTCCGGTGTCCTCACCGCCGACCCGGACGCCACCGTCCTGTTCGCCACCTCGCCGGACGCCGCCCCCGCCGGAGCCCCGCTCGCCGTCGCCCTGACCCACGGCGAGGGCCGCGTGGTCGTCTTCGCCGACTCCGACCTGTTCGGCGACGACTCCCTCGACGACCACGACCACCGGCAGCTCTGGAGCAACGTCGTCACCTGGGCCGCCCGCGTCCCCGCCGGCGCTTCCTCGGCCGCCGGCCGCGACGAGGTCAAGGCCGGGCTGTTCGCCGGGCTGAAGGCCGCCGTCGAGGAGCTGCGGCCCCTCCAGGTGAAGGACGGCTCGGTCCCGGAGGACAAGGAGCGGGCCAAGGAGCTGGTCGGCGTCATCGCCGCCCGCGTGGCCGAGCTCGCCCCGCACTTCCCGCACGACGCCGCCTACCTCCAGGCCGTCCAGGACGACCTGGCCGCCTGGTCCCGCCAGGACCTCGGGGTCCCCGACTTCCTCGCCTCGCTGGAGCTCTTCCACCCCGACACCCAGCGGACCGACGGGCTGGAGCACCTCGTGGTGTTCCCCATGTACACCCAGAACGGCAACCCGAACCGCAACCTCGAAGCGGTCTGGCTGCGCACCATCTGGCCCGGCTGGCTGGCCGAGCTGGAGGCCGGCGGCTACGACAACCCGATGTTCGTGCCCATCGCCTTCGAGGACTTCACCTCCGGCTACGACACCCACTCGGCCGTGCTCTTCCCCGAGACCGTCGCCGTGCGGCAGGCCCCGGCCCGCTTCACCTGGGGCGGCATCTTCGCCGACCGCGAGGCCGCCCGGTTCCGGCGCGTGTCGGGCGCGGCGACCACCACGCTCCGGCTCGACCTGCCGCCGGACGCCGCCCGGCTGCTCGCCTCGCAGCAGCTCGCCCAGGACACGTTCGTCATGTGGGACCTCATCCACGACCGCACCCACAGCCACGGCGACCTGCCGTTCGACCCCTTCATGATCAAGCAGCGCATGCCGTACTGGCTGTACTCGCTGGAGGAGCTGCGCTGCGACCTGACCGCGTTCGGCGAGGCGGTCAAGCTGGAGGCGCGGGGCGTGCCGCACGCCCGCTACGTCCAGCACGCCATCCTGTTCGACCGGCTCTTCCGCTTCCCGATCACCGGCGAGCGGGTACGCAACTACGACGGGCTCGGCGGCCAGCTGCTGTTCGCCTACCTGCACCGCAACGACATCGTCCGCTGGACCGACAACCGGCTCACCATCGACTGGGACCGGGTCGCCGACGGCGTCGCCGACCTGCGCGGCGAGGTCGAGAAGCTCTACCGCGACAGCATCGACCGCTCCAAGCTGGCCCACTGGCTGGCCGCCTACGAGCTGGTCAGCGCCTACGTCGAGCCGCACCCCGCCTCGACCTGGGCCAAGGGCGTCCAGGCCCTGCCCGAGGAGCAGAAGGCCAAGGTGGACGCGGTGCTGCCCGACGAGTTCCCCCTGAGCATGTTCTACGAGGCGCTGCGTCGTAAGCTGACCGACGTGGTCGAGTCGACGAAGGGGATCCGGGGATGATCGTCGTGGTGACCGGGGCCGGCGGCCCCACCGGTCAGGCCGTGGCCGGCCACTTCCGCGCCGGCGGGCACACCGTGATCGCCGTGGACCGCGACGAGGTCGACCTGCTCGACCGCGACGCCGTCCACGCCTTCGCGGCGCGCGTGGAGAAGGAGCACGGCCTCGTCGACGGCGTCGTCCACCTCGTCGGCGGCTGGCGCGGCTCCAAGAGCTTCGCCGAGACCGACCTCGGCGACTGGGACGCCCTGCACGATCTGCTGATCCGCACGCTCCAGCACGTCTCGCTGGCGTTCGAGCCGCTGCTGCGCAGGAGCGCCAACGGCCGGTTCGTGGTCGTCTCCGCCCAGGCGGCGCAGCGGCCCACCGCGGGCGGCGCCGCCTACGCCGCCGCCAAGGCCGCCGCCGAGGCGTGGACCCTCTCCCTGGCCGACGCGCTGCGCGACACCCGCTCAGCAGCCGTCATCCTCGTCGTCAAGGCGCTGGTCAACGACGCCATGCGCGCGGCCAAGCCGGAGGCGCGCTTCGCCGGGTTCACCGACGTGCGCGACCTCGCCCAGGCCGTCGACGGGCTCTACGACCGGCCCGCCACGGAGATCAACGGAACCCGACAGGACCTCACGACGTGACACCACGGCACGACCCCTCGCTCAAGGGCTTCGCCAGCGACAACTACGCCGGCGTCCACCCCGAGATCCTCCAGGCCATCGCCGAGGCCAACGGCGGCCACCAGATCTCCTACGGCGACGACGTCTACACCGAGGCGCTGGGCCAGGTCTTCCGCCGGCATTTCGGCGAGACGGCCCGCGCGTGGCCGGTGTTCAACGGCACCGCCGCCAACGTCGTCTCGCTGCGCTCCATGCTCGCCCCCTGGGAGGCGGTCGTCTGCGCCGAGACGGCCCACATCAACACCGACGAGGGCGGCGCCCCCGAGGTGGTCGCCGGCATCAAGCTGCTCACGGTCCCCACGCCCGACGGCAAGCTCACGCCCGAGCTGATCGACCGGCAGGCGTGGGGCTTCGGCGACGTCCACCGCGCCCAGCCACGCGTGGTGTCCATCTCCAACACCACGGAGCTGGGCACCGTCTACACGCCGCAGGAGATCGCCGCGATCTGCGCCCACGCCCACGAGCGCGGCCTGCTCGTCCACCTCGACGGCTCCCGCCTGACGAACGCCGCCGCCGCGCTCGACGTGCCCATGCGGGCGCTGACCACCGACGCGGGCGTCGACGTGCTCTCCTTCGGCGGCACCAAGATCGGCATGCTGTACGGCGAGGCCGTCGTGGTGCTCGATCCCGAGGCGGCCCGGGGCGTCGACTACCTCCGCAAGACGCTCATGCAGCTGTCGTCGAAGATGCGGTTCGTCTCCGCCCAGTTCGAGGCGCTGCTGTCGGGCGACCTGTGGCTGCGCAACGCCCGCCAGGCCAACGCCATGGGCCGGCGGCTGGACGAGGCGGTCCGCGGCCTGCCGGGCGTGCGGGTGCCGCGGCCCGTCGAGGCCAACGCCGTCTTCGCGATCCTGCCCCGCGACGTCACCGAGCGCCTGCAGAAGCGCTTCCGCTTCTACACCTGGAACGAGGCGACGGGCGAGGTGCGCTGGATGTGCGCCTTCGACACCACCGAGGCCGACGTGGACGCCTTCGCGGCGGCCCTCGCCGAGGAGCTCGGCGTCGGGTCCGGCGAGGAACCCGGCGAGGAACCCGGCAGGGGCTAGCCCGCGCGGAGGGCGAGGCGGGCGGCCTGCCAGCCGCCCATCCCGTGGGTGCCCGCCCCCGGCGGTGTCGCCGCCGAGCACAGGAACACCCCCGGCAGCGGGGTGCGCCACGGCGCCGGCGACCAGACCGGCCGCCGGGCGAACTGGCCGAGGCTCGCCAGTCCGCCGCCGATGTCGCCGCCCACCAGGTTGGCGTCGAACGACTCCAGCGCCGCCGGCCCCATGGCGTGCCGGGCCAGCACCCGGTCCCGGAACCCCGGGGCGTACCTCTCGATCTGCGCCTCGATCGCGGCCGTCATGTCCACGGCCGAGCCGTTGGGCACGTGGCAGTAACCCCACAGCGTGTGGCCGCCGCGGGTGGGGTCGGCCGCGTACGGCTGGACGAGCAGCACGTACGGGCGCGGCGAGTGGCGTCCGCGCGCCGTCTCGGCCTCGCTCAGCGTGATCTCCTCCAGCGTGCCGCCCAGGTGGACGGTGCCGGCCGAGGCGACGGCCGGGTCGCGCCACGGCACCGGCCCGTCGAGCGCCCAGTCCAGCTTGAACGCCCCCGGCCCGTAGCGGTAGCGCCGCAGCCGCCGCCGGTAGGCCGGGGGCAGCTCCGCCATCTCCAGGAACTGCCGGGGCGTCACGTCGAGCACGACCGTCCCGGCGTCGAGCTCCGCGAGCTCGCCCAGGTGGTGTACCCGATGCCCGGCGACCGCCTCCCCGCCCAGCTCGCGCAGTCTGGCCACCAGGGCGTCGGCCAGCGCCTGCGACCCGCCCCTGACCAGCGGCCAGCCCACCATGTGCGCCAGCGCGCCGAGCATCAGGCCGTACGCGCCGCTGAGCGGCGCGCGCAGGTCCAGCAGCGAGTGCGCGGCCATCCCGGCGAACACGGCCCGGCCCTCGGTGGTACGGAACACCCGCCGCGCGAACGCCGTGGCGGGCGCCAGGCCGGCGAGCCCGAACCCGGCCGCCGACGCGAACGCCCGGGGACCGCCGCGCCACGGCCCGAGCGGCCTCAGCAGCAGGTCGGTGAGCGGCAGGCCGGCGCGCGCGGCCGCGCCCACGCTCGCCCGCCAGGCCGCGCCGTCCACGCCCAGCCCTTCGGCGGTGCGGCGGGCGTCGCGGTGCACCAGCACCGCGGGCCGGTCGTCGAGGGGGTGGGCGGCGGCCACGGGCGGGTGCGCGAACTCCACCATCCGCTCCACGCCCAGCTCCCGGAACGCGGGCGAGGCCAGGGCCAGCGCCATGACCGTCGCCCCCACGTCGTGGACGCGGCCCGGCAGCGTCAGCTCCTCCGAGCGCAGCCCGCCGCCGAACCGCTCGGCCGCCTCCAGCAGCACCACCTCGCGCCCGGCCGCGGCGAGCATGACGGCCGCGACGAGCCCGTTGGGACCCGACCCGACGACGACCGCCCGGCCGCTCATCCGAGCCCGCTCACGTCGCGGCATCCGGGACCCGCGCCGGCCGGCCGGGGGATCACTTGAGGATGCTGGGGAGGGGCTGGGCGCCGCGGGCCCTGAGCAGGTCGGTCATGAGCTTGATCTCGCCCGTCTGACCCTTGACGATCTTGTCGGCCATGCCGGCGACCTCCTCCCGGTCGGACAGCCGCAGCAGCCCCTGGGCCATCTGCACGCCGCCCTCGTGGTGGCGGATCATGAGCTGGAGGAACTGCACCTCGGCCTCCTTGCCCCGGAGGGACTTGAGCCGGGTCAGCTCCTCGGGGGTGGCCATCCCGGGCATCACGCCGGGCTGGGCCGCCGTGCCGCCGCCGTGGCCGTGGCCGTTCATCCACGCCATCGGCCGCAGGTCGGTGGCCTGGTCGAGCCCCCACTGCTGGAGCCAGCCGAGGAACATCCCCCGCTGGTTGGACTGGGTGGTGATGATGTCGTAGGCCAGGTTGCGGATCTCCCGCGACTGGCTCTCGTCCCTGATCGTGAAGGCCATGTCGACGGCCTGCGCGTGGTGGGCGGCCATGTCGCGGGCGAACCCGGCCTCGGGGGAGGCGTCGGCCGGCGCGCCGCCCCGGCCGACCAGGAGGAAGAGCGCCGCGACGGCGACGATCAGGACGGCGCAGCCGGCGAGCAGGGTGCTCCGCGCGGACCGGGCGGGCCTTGCTGGGGTTTCGGGGTTGTCCATGGCGTGTCCAGCGTACCCATCCCGGCGGCCTGATCCCCGCCTTCCGGCCGCATGTGCACCGGGCGTCAGGTGGCTTAAGTCCGCCTTATTCTCCCCATACGATTCCAGGGCATAGGGTGGCCCGGAGTTGGCACGCCGATGGAGGACGGATGAAGGAGAAGGCGCAGGCCCGGCGCGAGCATCTGGAGAAGATGCGCGCCGAGCAGAAGCGCAAGGAGCGGCGCGCGGCGTTCCTCATGTGGGGCGCGGGCGGGCTCGTCGTCGTGCTGCTCGTGGGCGTCGTCGGCTTCTACCTGGTCAAGCAGGCCAAGGAGACCTCGCTCGACGCGGTGTCCAACTACTCCTACGAGGCGGGCCAGCACGTGTGGACCCCGGTGACGTACAAGGAGACCCCGCCCGTCGGTGGCCAGCACAACAACTACTGGCAGGCGTGCGACATCTACGACAAGCCCATCCACAGTGAGCACGCCGTCCACTCGATGGAGCACGGCGCCGTGTGGATCACCTACCGGCCGGACCTGCCCAAGCAGCAGGTGGACAAGCTCCGCGGCGTCGCCTCCAGCACGGGCCAGAAGGACTTCATGCTGGTGAGCCCGTACCCCAACCTGCCGTCGCCGATCGTGGCGTCTTCCTGGGGTCACCAGCTCAAGCTGGACAACCCCGACGACCCGAAGCTGCCCGCGTTCATCAAGAAGTTCCAGAACGGCAAGGACACCCCGGAGCCGGGCGCCATCTGCGGCGGCCCCGACGCGATCACCTCGACGGCCGACCAGGCCCCGCTGCCGCCGGAGCCGAAGGGCGACCAGCAGCAGCCGATGGAGACCCTCGCCCCGACCGCCAGCCCCACCCAGAGCGGCAAGTAGCGGCCCGGCGCCCGCTCACGACGTGAGCGGGCCGCCGCGCCACGACGGCGGCGGCCGCTCGCCCACGGCCACCTCGTAGGCGGCCCGCGCGAGCAGGCGGGTGGAGTCGAGCGTCGGCAGCGGGGAGACGTCCGGCGTCACGAGCAGCGGGATCTCCGTGCAGACCAGCGCGACCGCGTCGCAGCCTCTCGCGGCGAGCCGCTCGACGACCCGGACGTACTCCCGGCGGGAGGCGTCCGTGAAGATTCCGTTGACCAGCTCCTCGAAGATGATCCGGTTCACCGTCTCGCGGTCGGCGGGACCGGGGACCTCGGCGGTGAGGCCGCGGGCGGCCAGCGCCCGCGGGTAGACGGTCCCGTCCATGGTGTACCTGGTGCCGAGCACGCCCACGCGTCGCCGCCCCTCCGCGGCGGCCCGGTCGGCCACGATCTCGGCGATGTGCAGGCCGGGCAGCGCCAGGTCCGGGCCCGGGTGTTCGAGGGCCAGATGGGCGGTGTTGTCCGGGCAGGCGAAGAACGCGGCGCCCGCCCTGGCGAGGCGGTCCACGCTCACGGCCAGGGTCCGGCGGACGGCCGCGTGGTCGCCGGCGTCCCAGGCGGGCATGCTGCGGCCCATGGCGATGTAGTCGAGGGTCACGTCCGGGTGCTCGTTGCGCCCGGTGCGGCGGAAGCCCTCCTGGCAGTACTCCAGGAAGCAGAGCGCCGCGCCCTCCGTGCTGTGCGCGAGGATGCCGGCATGGGGCATGCTGATCCCTCCGGTGTTCGGTGTGCCGAACGGTTGTATCGTCAGAGTGGACCAGCCGTCCGGCGTTCGTCAAACCGAACGACCGTCCTGGAGAAGCGAACGCCCCGGAGGAGCGAACAACTGTGGGAAGCGGCACCGCCGGTGAGCCCGGCCTGATCGCGGTGATCGCCGCCTCGCTCCGCCGCGAGCGCGAGCGCGCCGGCCTGTCCCTGAGCGAGCTGGCCAAGCGGGCCGGCGTCGCCAAGTCCACCCTGTCGCAGATCGAGTCCGGCGCGGGCAACCCCGGCGTCGAGACGCTCTGGGCGCTGGCCACCGCGCTCGGCGTGCCGTTCAGCCGGCTCGTCGACCCGCCCCGGCCCGCCACCCGCGTGGTCAGGGCGGGGGAGGGGCCCGCCACCCACTCCGAGGTCGCCGGCTACGCGGCCACCCTGCTCGCCTCCTGCCCGCCGAACGCCCGCCGCGACCTGTACCGGGTCGTGGCCCGGCCGGGGGAGCCCCGCCTGTCAACGCCGCACCCGCCCGGCACGGTCGAGCACGTGGTCCTGGCCGCCGGCCGGGCCCTGGCCGGCCCGGCGGAGGAGCCGGTGGAGCTGCGGCCGGGCGACTACGTGACCTACCCGGGCGACGTGCCCCACATCTTCGACGCCCTAGCCCCGGACACCAGCGCGGTCTTCGTCATGGAGCACATCTGAATCCCCGGGCGGGCTAGGCGGGACGGCCGAGGACGTCCTCCGGCGGCGTCCACGCCAGGCCGTGGGCCTCGGCGACCGGGCGGCTCGTCAGGTGACCGTCGTGGGTGCTCAGCCCGCGCCCCAGCTCCGCGTCCAGGCGCATGGCCTGCCGCCAGCCCAGGTCGGCGATGGCCAGCGCGTACGGCAGCGTCACGTTCGTCAGCGCGTACGTCGAGGTGTGCGGGACGGCGCCCGGCATGTTCGCCACGCAGTAGAACACCGACTCGTGCACCCGGTACGTCGGGTCGGCGTGCGTGGTGGGGCGCGAGTCCTCGAAGCAGCCGCCCTGGTCGATGGAGACGTCCACCAGCACCGAGCCCGGCTTCATGCGGCTGACCAGGTCGTTGGTCACCAGCTTGGGCGCCCGCGCCCCCGGCACCAGCACCGCGCCGATGACGAGGTCCGCCTCCAGGACCGCGCGCTCGACCTCCAGCGTGTTGGAGGCGATCGTCTGGCAGTGACCCTGGTAGATGAGGTCCGCCTGGCGCAGCTTGTCGATGTTGCGGTCGAGCAGCACGACCTCGGCCTGCATGCCGAGCGCGATGGCCGCCGCGTTCATGCCGGACACCCCGGCGCCGATCACGACGACGTTCGCGGCGCGCACGCCGGACACGCCGCCCATGAGCACGCCCCGCCCGCCGCCGCTGCGCATCAGGTGGTAGGCGCCCACCTGCGGCGCGAGCCGGCCCGCCACCTCGGACATGGGCGCGAGCAGCGGCAGCGCCCCGCCCGTCGTCTGCACGGTCTCGTACGCCACCCCGGTGACGCCCGAGTCGAGCATCGCCGTGGTGCAGTCGTGCGAGGCCGCAAGGTGCAGGTACGTGAACAGCACCTGTCCCTTGCGCATCCGGTGGTACTCCTCGGCCACCGGCTCCTTCACCTTGAGCACGAGGTCGCCCTCGTCCCACACCTCGTCCGCCGTGTCGAGGATCACGGCCCCCGCCGCCTTGAAGTACATGTCCGGAATGGCGGAGCCGACGCCCGCCTCCCGCTCGACGAAGACCTGATGGCCGTTGCGCACCAGCTCGTGGACGCCCGCAGGGGTGAGCGCCACGCGGTACTCGTTGTCCTTGACCTCGCGGGGAACGCCGACCTTCATGACCCCACCCTCGTTTCGTCAGCCGGGCTGAATCGCTACCATTCCCTCCTTATTCCTCCATTTCTCCGCTTCTCTCAGGACGACGTGGAGGAATATCCGGTTGATTACCTTGGTGCCGCTCCTCCTCGATAGGCTCACCGGCAGCCCGTACGTCAGGATGGGGTCGTCGAGGATGGACAAGCCGGAGGAGCCGCCACCAGCGGCCCCGGAGGAGCCACAGGCCAGCAGGCTCACCACCATCGTGTTGATCGTCTCGCTCGTCCTCGTGGTGGTGATCGCGGGCGTGCTCGGCACCGTGGCCGTCCTCATGACGAGGAGCCCCGACGCGCCGCTGCTCGGCGGCGTGCCGCCCCAGCGCCTGCCGACGCCCATCCACTTCGCCCCGATCCGCGAGCAGAAGCCCGCGCCGTGCCCCGGCGCGGAGGCCGCGCTCGACGAGCGGCAGACCACGTGCTACCTGCTGGAGGACGGCGTCACGGTCGAGGCCGTGCAGCGGATCGAGCCGGTGCGGGAGAAGGACGGCACGTACTCCGTGCGCGTGGCGATCGCCCCGAAGTACAAGGAGAAGGTGGTCGCGCTCATCGACGAGATGGTGCCCGACCAGCGGCAGATCGCCGTCGTGCTGGTGCCCCGGACCGTCGTGGCCGCGCCCGTCGTCACCCAGAGCATGGACGGTGACAGCCTGAGCATCGCGGGCTTCACCAAGGAGGAGGCCGAGGCGCTGGCCACCCGCCTGCTCGGCAGCCCGCCCGCGACGGGCCAGCCGGGCACGGGCCAGCCGGGCACCGGCCAGCCAGGGACGGATCAGCCGGGGACGGATCAGCCGGGGACAGGGCAGCAGCCGGGGACCGGAGAGCAGCCGGGCACCGGACAGCAGACGGGGACGGGCCAGCCGCTGCCCGGCGCCACGAACCCGGCCACCCAGGGCACCTCCGGCACCGGACTCACCGACACCACGGGCGCCCAGACCACGGGCACCCAGACCATGGGCACCCAGACCACGGGCACCCAAACCACGGGCACCCAAACCACGGGCACCCAAACCACGGGCACCCAAACCACGGGCACCCAAACCGCGGGCACCCAGACCGGCCGCCGCGCTCCCGACCGCAGGTACACCAGTTGCAAGGAGGCCGTGGCCGCCGGCCGCGGCCCGTACACCAAGGGCACGCACGAGGAGTACTCCTGGTACGTCGACGTGGACGGCAACGGCGTGGCCTGCAACCCGGGCGACATCCGCTAGGCCGCCCACCCCCGCAGGGCCTCGATCGCGTAGTACGCCAGGAAGATCACCGACACCACCCACAGCAGCCACGGGATCTCCGCGAACTTCCCGCGCGCCGCCTTGATCAGCGTGTACGAGATCACCCCCGCGCCCACCCCGTTCGTGATCGAGTAGGTGAACGGCATCAGCGCGATCGTCAGGAACGCCGGGATGGCCATCTCCAGGTCGTCCCACGGCACGTTCTTGCTCTGCATCATCATCAGCGCCCCGACCAGCACCAGCGCCGGGGCCGCCGCCGCCGCGGGCACCACCCCGGCCAGTGGCGTGAACAGCAGCGTCAGCCCCATCAGCGCCCCGGTCACGACGGCGGCCAGGCCGGTCCGCGCGCCCTCGCCCACACCGGCCGCCGACTCGACGAACACGGTGTTGGCCGACGAGCTCGTCGCCCCGCCGATCACGCCGGCGATCCCGTCCACCGTGAGGATCCGCCCGAGCCTCGGCACCCGCCCCTGCTCGTCCACCATCCCGGCCTCGTCGCTCACGCCGATGATCGTGCCCATCGCGTCGAAGAACCCCGACAGCACCAGCGTGAACAGCACCACGGCCGCCGTCAGCACCCCCGCGCGGGCGAACCCGCCGAACACGTCCACCTGCCCGACCAGCCCGAAGTCGGGCGGCGCGACCAGCCTCTCGGGCACCCGCGGCTGCACCACGCCCCACGAGCGGGGCTCCACACGGGCCACCGCGTCCACGATCACCGCCAGGACCGCGGTGACGACGATGCTGATGAGGATCGCCGCCGGCATCCTGCGGACGTACAGGACGATCATCAGCAGCAGCCCGAAGGAGAACAGCGTGACCGGCCACCCCGTCAGGTGACCGGTCGAGCCGAGCTGCACCGGCGTCCCCGAGCCCGCCGTCACGAAGCCGGCGTCCACCAGCCCGATCAGCGCGATGAACATCCCGATCCCGACGCTGATCGCGTGCTTGAGCGCGAGCGGGATGGCGTTCATGATGAGCGCGCGCAGGCCCGTGACCGCCATCACGATGATGATCACGCCTTCGAGCACCACCAGGCCCATGGCCTGCGCCCACGTCATGTACGGCGCGGCCTGGTAGGCCACGACCGCGTTCAGCCCGAGCCCGGCGGCCAGGCCGAACGGGGCGTTGCCGACGAAGGCCATCAGCAGCGTGCTGAGGGCCGACGCCAGCGCGGTGGCCGTGGTGAGCTGCACGATCGTCAGCTTCGCGCCGGTCACGTCATGGGCGCCGGCGAGGATGATGGGGTTGAGCAGGACGATGTACGCCATCGCCATGAACGTCGTGAGACCGCCGCGCACCTCACGCCCGACGGTCGTCTCCCGTCCCGTCAGCTCGAACACCCTGTCGAGCACGGACCTCCCCCTTCGCCATGAGGGGGACTGCCGGTGCCCTTACCCGGCGAAAGAGCCGATCATGCCTGCTCGTGCCGGCCGCCGCCCACCAGGGCGACGAACTCCTCCAGCCCGATCCGGCCGTCGCCGTCGCTGTCGGCCGCCGCGATGAACGCCTCGACCTCCTCATCGGTCACGCCCTGGCCGCCCAGCGCCTGGTTGACCTGCCGGATCTCGGCCGCGGTCAGCAGTCCGTCGCCGTCGCTGTCGAACCGCTCGAACTCCGCCTTGGCCGCTTCACGCGCGTCCGCCATCGGATACCCTCCCCGTCGTCGGCCCCCTGACCCCGGCGGGAGTCGCCTCGCCGCCGGTGGGAGCCTGTCGTCAGACCGCGTCGTCGGACCGGTCCCAGAACAAGGCGATATCTTCGGGTCTGATTGGAACACGCGTCAACTTTCGCCCCGTCGCCGCGCGCACCGCCGCGGCGACGGCGGGCGTGGACGACAGCGTCGGAGGCTCGCCCGCGCCGCGCAGCCCGTACGGCGCCGCCGGGTCCGGGTTCTCCAGCACGCGCAGCCGCATGGGCGGCATGTCCAGGATCGTGGGGATGAGGTAGTCGGTGAACGACGGGTTCAGCACCCGGCCGTCGCGCACCTGGATCTCCTCCATCAGCGCCAGCCCGAGCCCCTGCGCCGAGCCGCCGTGGATCTGGCCCTCCAGCGCCTGCGGGTTGAGGACGCGGCCCACGTCCTGCACGGCCGCCAGCTCGACCACCTTGACCAGGCCCAGCTCCACGTCCACGTCCACGACGGCCCGGTGGACGCACAGCGCGAGCTGCGTGTGCGAGTCGCCCTGTCCCGTCTCCGGGTGCATCGGGTACGTCGGCCGGTGCCGGTACTCGCGGGTCTCCTCGATGGGGCCGAACTTCTCCAGCGCCTCCCGCGCGGGCAGCCCCTCGAACCGGGCGCGCACGGCCTCGCACGCGGCCTTGACCGCGCCGCCCGTCACGTACGACTGGCGGGAGGCCGACGACGAGCCGGCCGAGCCCACCGTGGTGTCGGCCGTCGCCACGGTCACGTGCTCGACGCCCAGCTCGGTCCGCGCGATCTGGGACTGGATCGTCACCAGTCCCTGGCCGACCTCGGCGGCGGCGGTGTGCACGGTCACGTGCGGCTCCCCGCCGACCAGCTCGGCCCGCACCCGGGCCGTCGAGTAGTCGTCGAAGCCCTCGGAGAAGCAGATGTTCTTGATGCCGACGCCGTAGCCGATGCCGCGCCGTACCGACTCGCCGTGGGTGGTCTGGGAGACGCCGCCCGGCAGCATCCGCAGGTCGGAACCGGAGCGCTCCGGTGGGAGGGGCCCGGGGAGGGGCATCGCCTCCAGCTCGCGCAGCATCTCGGCCAGCGGCGCCGGCGAGTCGATCACCTGCCCGGTGATGAGCGACGACCCCTGGGAGACCGCGTTGCGCACCCGGATCTCCACCGGCGACAGGCCGCACGCCTCGGCCAGCCGGTCCATCTGCGACTCGTACGCGTAACACGCCTGCACCGCGCCGAACCCGCGCATCGCTCCGCACGGCGGGTTGTTGGTGTAGACGCCCGTCGCGTCCACCCGCACGTTCGGCACCTCGTACGGCCCGGCGCCCAGCGAGGCGGCGTTGCCCACGACGGCGGGGGAGGAGGAGCAGTAGGCGCCCCCGTCGAGCAGGATGTCGGCCTTGACGTAGACCAGGCGGCCGTCGCGGGTGGCGCCGTGCTCGTAGCGCAGGCGCGCGGGATGCCGGTGGACGTGGCCGAAGAACGACTCCTCCCGCCCGTACACGATCTTGACGGGCCGGTCCAGCCGCAGCGCCAGCATGCAGGCGTGGACCTGCATCGACAGGTCCTCGCGGGCCCCGAACGCGCCGCCCACCCCCGACAGCGTCAGCCGCACCTTCTCCGGCGGCAGGCCGAGGCAGGGCGCGAGCTGGTCGCGGTCCACGTGCAGCCACTGGGTGGCGATGTAGAGGTCGACGCCCCCGTCCTCGGCCGGCACCGCCAGCCCCGACTCCGGGCCCAGGAACGCCTGGTCCTGCATGCCGACCTCGTACTCGCCGGTCACCACGACCTCGGCCTCGAAGGTGTCGCCCACCCGCACCGGCTGGTGTCGTACGACGTCGCGGGACTCGCGCGGGTCCGTCACCGCGGGCCGCACCTCGTAGTCGACCACGATGGCCGCCGCGGCCCGCCGGGCGGTCTCCGGATGGTCGGCCGCCACCAGCGCCACCGGCTCACCCTGGTAGCGCACCTGGTCGACGGCCAGCACCGGCTGGTCCTTGACGTCGAGGCCGTAGAACTTCTCGCCCGGCACGTCCTCGTGGGTGAGCGCGGACAGCACGCCCGGCACCGCCAGTGCCGGGCCCACGTCGATCGACCGGATCCACGCCGACGGGTGCGGGCTGCGCAGCGTCACGCCCCACACCATGCCGTCGATCCACAGGTCGGAGGCGTAGGCGAACTCGCCCGTCACCTTCAGCGTCGCGTCGGGACGCGGAGCGCTGGCGCCGACGCCCCAGGTCCGGGGGCCGGCCCGGGTCCCGGCTCGCGTCTCCGTCTCGGTCATCCTTCGAGTAGAGCACCGCCGCCGCGGCTCCTCCAATGCGCGGCGAGTGAAATCCCGGTCCGCACTCCACGGTGCGGACTTGTATATTCCTCCAAGTGCGCATCGGTGAGCTGCTGGCGGCGGAGGAGCTGCGGCTCCGGCTGCTCACCGGCGACCCCGGCGTCGAGTTCCGCGGCGTGCACATCACCGACCTGCCCGCGCCGGGCCGCTACCTGTCGGGCGGCGAGCTGGTGCTGACCGGGCTCATGTGGCGGCGCGGCCCCGCCGACTCCGCGCGGTTCGTCGCGGCGCTGGTGGCGGCCGGGGCGGCGGCCCTCGGCGCGGGCCTGGCCCGGCTCGGCCACGTCCCCGACGACGTGGTGGCCGCCTGCGCCGACGCCGGCCTGCCGCTGCTGGAGGTGCCCACCGAGGTGTCGTTCGGCGCGCTCGCCGAGCTGGCCGTGCCCCGCCCGCCCGGCGACCCCCGGGGCGCCCGGGGCGCCCGCGACATCCGCGACGCCCGCGACGCCCGCGACGCGCTCGGCCGTCACCGCCGCCTCGTCGCCGCCGTCGCCGAGGGCGCGGGCCTGACCGAGCTGTTCGCGCTCACGGCCGCCGAGCTGGGCGTCACCGGAGCCGTCGTGTCCGCCTCCGGCGAGGTGATCGCCGGCGAGGCGGACGACCCCGTACGGCTGGCCCGCGCCTACCTCACCGCGCCCGGACTGCCCTGCCGGGCCGGCGGGCACACCCTCTTCGGCGTGGGCCGCGGCCACCGCGCGGCCGGCTGGCTCCTCGCCTGCGAGGGCGACCTGATGGACCGGGCCGACCTGGGCCACGAGCTGGCCGCCTGCGTGACCCTCGAACGCAACCGGATGGAGGAGGGCCGCCGGGTCGAGCGACGGCTGGCCGAGCAGCTCGTCATGGCCGCCCTCACCGAGCCCGACCCGGCCGGCCTGGCCGCCCGGCTGCGCACCTGCGGCATCGGCCCCGACGAGCCGTACGTGGTGGCGAGCGCCGCCCTGCCCGGACACGGCCCGCGGGTCCATGGTCCGCCAGCGCAGGCTGGAGTCGTTGGAGATGTTGGTGAACAGCGCGACGATGGCCCCCAGCACACCCGGCACCACGAGCTTCACCC
>NZ_JBEXDT010000108.1:0-27448 GCF_040605905.1 Nonomuraea sp. NPDC005501
GCGCGGCGGGGAAGTCGACGTCGCAGCCCAGCCGGCGCAGCAGGGACACGACGGCCTTGCCGGTGCCGGGGAAGAGCGTGTCGTTCACGCACGTGATGAACAGGGCGACTCGCACCGCTCTCCTTCCGAGGACCCGATCCTGACGAGGAACCGAGGTATGGTCAGACCACAGTATGGTCAGACCATAGCATCAAGGGAGACCCGTTGACCGGCACCGGCTGGCAGCCCGTCAGGAAGACCCGCGCGTTCGAGGACGTCCTCGCGCAGGTGGAGCGCCGCATCGCCGAGGACGGGCTGACGGCGGGCGACCGGCTGCCCGCCGAGCGGCACCTCGCCGAGCAGCTCGGCGTGAGCCGGTCGTCGGTGCGTGAGGCGATGCGGGTGCTGGAGACGCTCGGTGTGGTGTCGTCGCAGGTGGGCCGGGGACCTGACGCGGGGGCCGTGCTCGTCTCCAAGCCCGGCGCGGCACTGACCGACCTGCTGCGCCTGCACCTCGGGCTGGCCTCGCTGGAACCGCGCGAGGTGATCGACACCCGGCTGATGATCGAGCGCTGGGCGGCGGCACGGGCCGCCCTGACCGGCCCGGACACCTCGGTGCTCGCCGAGGCGATCGCCGGGATGGACGCGGCGGCCTCGGCCGAGGAGTTCGTGGAGCACGACACGGCCTTCCACTGCGCGCTCGCCGAGGCGTCGGGCAACCGGCTGACGGCCGCGTTCATGCGCTCGCTGCGCGACTCGCTGCGCAGGTACGCGGTCGAGGCCGTCGTCCGGCTCGGCGACACCTCGGGGCTCCAGGCCGACCACCGGCGCATCCTGCGGGCGGTGCTGGACGGCGATCCGGACGAGGCGGCGGAGGCGGTGACGGACCACCTCGCGCGCGCCTACCCCGCCCCGGCCGGGGAGGGACGGGTCACTCCTTGACGTCGGCCTCCCGGCAGTTCGCGCCCGAGCAGGCGACCATCGCCTGGAGCCGCTCCTGGAGGTTGCGCACCAGCTCGGGGTCCGCGTCGGCGGCGAGGTTGTGCAGCTCGTACGGGTCCTTGACGAGGTCGTAGAGCTGGGTCTCCCCCGTCGCGTACTTGACGTAGGCGTGGGTCTCGGTGCGCACCGCCTGGTAGTCGGGAACGGGCGTCTGGGCGGCCGAGGACTTGTCGGCCGGCCTGGCGAACTCGACCAGCGCGTTCCTGCGCCACGGCGACGGATGCTGCCCGCGCAGCAGCGGCACCAGCGAGCGCCCCTCGGCGAACGCCGGCACCGTCGCCCCGCCCAGCTCGGCGAACGTGGGCGCCAGGTCCACGGTCTGCGTCATCTCCTTGACCGTCGAGCCGGCCGCGACCCCCGGCCCCCGGATCACGAGGGGCACCCGGATGGACTCCTCGAAGGGCGTGGTCTTGCCCTGCTTGAGGCGGTGAGTGCCGAGATGGAAGCCGTTGTCCGAGGTGAAGATGATGTAGGTGTTGTCGAGCTTGCCGGAGGCGCGCAGCGCCTCGACGACGGAGCCGACGAGGTCGTCCACGCCCAGCATGGAGCGCATCCGGGCCTGGAAACGCTCGTCGACGCGGGCGATGGCGCTCTCCGACAGCCTCGGGTGCCGGCGCAGCCAGGCCGGCTCGCGACTGACGTCCTCCTGGTCGAACGAGGGCGTGCGGGGCGCCTTGGCCCCGGCGAAGGCGTCGGCGTGGCGGACGGCCGGGTTGTTCGGGTTGTGCGGCCCGATCGGCGCGAGGTGGAGGAAGAACGGCTCGGCGGAGGCGGTGACGAAGGAGCTCGCCTTGCGGGCGAGCACGTCGGACAGGTAGTCGTCCTCGGCCCAGCCGTAGTCGACGGTGCTGCCGTTCTCGTTGAGGCGGTAGCCGTACTCCTCGTAGAGGCGGCGGACGGGCACGTCCCACTCGTTCCAGCCGGGTGGCACGAAGGTCTCCTCGGCACTGCCGCCGGGATAGTGGTTGAGGTACTTGCCCATGAGCCCGGTGCGGTATCCGGCCTGCTGCATCCAGACGCCCACGGTGGAACGTTCCAGATCTGTCGTGTGGAACTTGTCGAAACCGCCCTCGGGCGGGGTGTTGGTCCACACGCCGTGGCTGTGGACGTACTGGGAGCGCAGGATCGACGAGCGGGACGGGCAGCACCAGGAGTTCGTCACGAAGTGCCGGTCGAAGGTGACACCCTCGCGCACCAGCCGGGTGATGTTCGGGAAGTACGGCAGAGTCCCCGTCTCCAGGTCGTCGGCGACCACCATGACGATGTTCGGCTTCGAGGCCCGCGCCTGCGCCGACGCCGCCGGGAGAAGGGCCGCGGGGACTGCGGCGAGGAACAGCAGGACTGAGGTTATGCGGCACAGACCCTTGAGCACAGGTCAGACCTCCCCGGTAGATCATGCATTGACACGCGAGGCCGGCGCCGCCGTAATAGAACTAAATT
Organism: Nonomuraea sp. NPDC005501; assembly: GCF_040605905.1. Taxonomy (NCBI): domain Bacteria; kingdom Bacillati; phylum Actinomycetota; class Actinomycetes; order Streptosporangiales; family Streptosporangiaceae; genus Nonomuraea; species Nonomuraea sp. NPDC005501. The sequence continues at coordinate 2,422 of NZ_JBEXDT010000108.1, forward strand.
CTGGAGGTGTCATGAAACTCGGCCTCAACCTCGGATACTGGCAGCGCCATCCCAACGACGCGACCGAGCTCGTCCGGGCCGCCGAACGGCTCGGCTACGACTCGGTCTGGACCGCCGAGGCGTACGGCAGCGACGCCTTCACGCCGCTGGCCTGGTACGGGGCCCACACGTCTCGCATCAAGCTTGGCACGTCGGTCGCCCAGCTCTCGGCCCGCCCCCCGGTCACGACCGCCATGACCGCCATGACGCTCGACCATCTCACGGGCGGGCGGCTGCTGCTCGGCGTGGGCGCCTCCGGCCCGCAGGTCGTCGAGGGCTGGTACGGCCAGCCGTTCGCCCGCCCGCTGGCCCGCACCCGCGAGTACGTCGAGATCATGCGCAAGGTGTGGCGGCGTGAGGAGCCCGTGACCGGCGACGGCCCGCACTATCCCCTCCCCCTGCCCGGCGGGCTCGGCAAGCCGCTCAAGCTCATCACGCACCCGCTGCGCCCGGACATCCCCGTCTACCTCGGCGCGGAGGGCCCCAAGAACGTCGCCCTGGCCACCGAGGTCGCGCAGGGCTGGCTGCCGCTGTTCACGTTCCCCTCCAAGATCGAGGAGATGTACGGCGACGCGCTCGCGCGGCGCGGCCCCGGCTTCGACATCGCGGCCATGGTCATGGTGGTCGTCTCCGACGACGTCCGGGCCGCGCTCGACGGGGTGAAGATGATGCTCACGCTCTACATCGGCGGCATGGGCGCCCGGCACCGCAACTTCCACGCCGACATCATGGGCCGGATGGGCTTCGCCGAGGCGGCCGAGCGGATCCAGGCGCTGTACCTGGCGGGCCGGAAGGACGAGGCGTTCCAGGCGATCCCGGACGAGCTGGCCGACGGCATCGCGCTCGTGGGGCCGCCGGGGCGCATCAAGGAGCGCCTCGAACCATGGCGCGCCTCCCCCATCACGTCCCTGCTGGTCATGGGGCCGCGTGACGAGGAGCAGCTCACCACGGTCCGCGACCTGGTCCTCGGCTGAATCCGGTCAGTCCGGGCGGGGCGCCGGGTCGGCGGTCACCGACCGCAGCAGCGGCCTGCTGAGCGCCCCCGCCCCGACGACCCCGGCGAAGCCGGCGGCGACGCACACGAGGAGGGTGACCAGGCCCGAGAGGTTCGGGTCGGTGATCATGAAGGGGATCCCGCAGAACGCCCCCACCAGGATCGCGCCGCCGCCCATGAGCGCCAGCGGGATCAGCGTCTCCGCGCGGCGGGCCCGGTCCAGCACCTCCAGCGGCGTGCCGGCCAGGCGCAGCAGCGCGTACGTCTGGCGCCGGTCCAGCACGGAGGAGGCGGCCGTGATGCCCGCGCTCGCGATGGCCACCAGGAACGACACCGACAGCACCACGACCGTGCCCGTGGCGACGTCGCCCAGGAGCCGGCTCCCGAAGGACTCGTCATCGGCCTGGGTCGTCGGCGCGCGGCCGGGCACGAGGCCCGTGAGGGCGGTCCGCGCCCGGTCGAGCACCGCGGGGTCCGCCTGGGTGACTGCCTCGTCCGGCTTCTTCCGCCGCGCGTCCTCGCCGGTGATCCTGGCCGCGTCCTTCAGAGCGATCACGACGACGTCCTTCCTCGTCGTCACCGCGGCCGCCACGCCGGCCTGCTTCAGCCGGTCCCGGCTCTGCTGCGCCACGGCCGCGGCCTGACCGGCGGGCGCGGTCACACGCAGGTGGCCGGTGTCCTGGGCCCCGACCAGGGTTCCGGGGCTGAGCAGCCCGAGGAAGCCGGCCACGAAGCCGGTCAGGGCCACGCCGCTCACCGTGCGCCAGGCCGCGCGCGGGTCGTCGACCAGCCGGCGCCCGGCCAGCAGCCGGGCCGGGCGGCGGGCCGAGGCGGCGGTGATCCTGCCGATCAGGCCCACCACCCACGGGCCGGCCAGGTTGAGGGAGAGGAACGCCAGCCCGATCACCACCGCGATCACACCGGCGCTGGTGCCGCGGGAGAGCACCGGAACGGCGGCGAGCGCCACGACGAGCCCGAGCATCCGCACGAACCGCATCCCGGGAGGCGTCTCCCGCTTGGCCACGCCCAGCGGGCTGACCACGACCCGCCGCAGCCCCACCACGGCCGACAGGCCGGTCAGCAGCGGCACCGCGACCACGGCCCCGATCATGACCAGCGGGCTCGGCCACAGGTCGGAGACGAACCACGGGCCGCCGTCGATCTCCACGCGGGACAGCAGCGGCACGGCCAGCCCGTACGCGGCGGCGCCGGCCAGGGCGCCCGCGAACGCGACGATCACCGCCTCCGTCACGGTCATGGCCACCACCTGGCCCGGTGTCGCGCCGACCAGCCGCAGCGCCGCCAGCCGCTGGTCCCGGCGCGCCACCGTGAGCCGGGCGGCGGCCCCGCCGAACACCAGCAGCGGCACCACCATGAGCACGCTCGCGATGAGGGCGAGCAGCTGGTACCCCTCGGCGTCCTCCGTCGGCTCCCCCGCCAGCGAGGCAACCTTGACCGGCGGCGAGCCGACGATCCAGTCGGAGCTGCGCGCGGCCGTGAGCTCCGGCGCGTCCGGCGCGCGACCGGCGACCACGATCAGCTCGTCCGGATGGACCAGCGCCTCGTCTCCGAGCACGCCGGCCCGCTCGGGGTAGCGGGCGGCCAGCTCGGCCGGGGGCAGCCGGTCCGCCAGCTCGGCCAGGGCGGGCGAGAGCCACACCTCGCCGGGCGCCGGCAGGCGCGGCAGGCCGGGCGGCGGCTCGGGGCTTTTCCCCGGCAGGGCCGCCAGGTCCACCACCGTGATCTCCCTGCCGCGCACGTAGTCGTGCCGGCTCGCCTCGACCGCGACGGCCGGGCGCGAGCCGGCGGCGACCGGGTTGCGCCAGGCGCCCCGGTCGGCGCGGTCGGCGAAGGCGAAGTCCACCGTGACCGCGAACAGCAGCAGCGCCGTGGACACCGCGACGGCTCCCAGGGTGAGCCAGGTGCCGAGCATGCCCCTGCGCCCGCCGCCCTTGAGCAGCCGCCAGGTCAGGCCCGCGTTCGTGCCCGTGCTCATGATCGGGCCCCCGCGGCGAGCAGCACGCCGTCCCGGACCTCGACCGTGCGGTCGCACCAGCCGGCGACGCCCGGGTCGTGGGTGACCACGATGAGCGAGGCCCCGTTGTGCTTGGTGGCGTCCACCAGCAGCCGCATCGTGTCGTGGCCGGTCGTCTGGTCGAGGGCGCCGGTCGGCTCGTCGGCGAAGACCACCGCGGGCCGCGTCACCAGGGCGCGGGCGATGGCCACCCGCTGCGCCTGGCCGCCGGACAGCTCGCCGGGCCGCCTCGTCTCCATGCCGCCCAGGCCGAGCGGGCCGAACCACTCCCTGGCCCGGCGTACGGCGTCCGTCCTCGTCACCCCGCCCAGCATGAGGGGGAGCGCCACGTTCTCGTCGGCGGGCAGCTCCGGCAGGAGCTGGCCGAACTGGAAGACGAAGCCGAAGCGCGTGCGGCGCAGGGCGCTGCGCTTCCGCTCGCCCATGTCGTCGATGCGGGTGCCCTCCAGGCGCACCTCCCCCGAGTCGGGCCGCATGATGCCGGCCAGGCAGTGGAGCAGCGTGGACTTGCCGGAGCCGCTCGGCCCCATGATCGCCACGGCCTCCCCCGACCGCACCGTCATGTCCACGCCGGCCAGGGCCACCGTCTGCCCGAATCTCTTGGTCAGCTCACGTCCAGCGAGCACGTCGTTCATGCCGGAAAGTCTTCCGGCGCGGCCCCGTGCGGCGGATCGGCCGTGCGTCCGGTTGTCCCTCGGCCGAACGGCCGATCCTAGAGTGTTCGGCGTGACTATTCGGGTGCTCATCGCAGACGACCAGCAACTGGTTCGCACCGGCTTCCAGATGATCCTGGACGCCCAGCCGGACATGGAGGTCGTGGCGGCCGTCGCCGACGGCGCCGAGGCGGTGTCCGAGGCCAGGCGGCTGCGGCCGGACGTGTGCCTGCTCGACATCCGGATGCCGAAGCTGGACGGGCTGGAGGTGACCCGCGCCCTGGCCGGGCCCGGCGTGGAGAGCCCGATGCGGGTGGTCATCGTCACCACCTTCGACCTGGACGAGTACGTCTACGGCGCGCTGCGGGCCGGCGCCACCGGTTTCCTGCTCAAGGACAGCGGGCCGACGCTGCTCATCGAGGCGGTCCGGGCGGCGGCGGACGGGGAGGCGCTGGTGTCGCCGTCGGTGACCGTGCGGCTGCTGCGCCACCTGGCCAGGCCCCAGCGCGGCGCCCCCGCCCCGGACGATCCGCTGACCGAGCGGGAGCTCGACGTGGTGCGGCTGGTGGCCCGCGGCCGCACCAACCAGGAGGTGGCCGGCGAGCTGTTCGTCTCGCTGTCGACGGTCAAGACGCATCTCGGCAGCATCCAGGCGAAACTCGGTGTCCGTAATCGGGTGGAAATCGCAGCTTGGGCGTGGGAATCCGGCGTGGTGGGCTGATTAACAATGAGCTCGGCGGGATACAAGGTGAGGGAGAACCCAGCGCATGGCACGGGGGGAGAACCAACGTGCGCTACGCCCAGGCACCGCCTACGAGAGCCGCCTCCGCCGTCTACGTGACGCTCGCCGCGCAGGTCCTCTGCCTGGGCGCCCTCGTGACCTTCGAGCTGGTCCGGGGGCGCAGCCTCGCCGCCCAGCTCGCCGCGTTCGAGGGCCGTCCCCGAGGCGCGGATGCCGAGGCGGTCGTCGGCCCGGTGACCCTCTTCGCCGTCCTCATCCTGCTGCTCGGCGTCGCCACGATCGCCAGCGCCGCCGCGTACACCACTTGGCTGGTGCATGCCCGGCAGGCCGACCACCGGTCCGCCACGGCCGGGCCGGTCGCCGCCGCCTGGCTGATCCCCGGCGTCAACCTGGTGGCGCCCGTCCTGCTGGTCGACGAGCTGTGGCGTGGCGCCCTGCCGCCGGCCGGCCGCCGTCGCCGCTGGCTCGTGCTGCTGGCGGCGTGGTGGACGAGCTGGCTGACCGCGCTGGCGCTGGTGCTCGTACGGCTGCCGCGGGAGACGTCGGCCGACGGGCTGACCGGGGTCGGCGTGCCGGAGCTGGTGGCGCTGGCGGCGGCGGCGCTGCTGTGCGCGGCGACCGTCCGGCAGATCACGGCCGTCCAGTGCTCGGCGCGCGGCGTGGCCATGCCCACCGTGCTGCCCGGGACGCGCCGGCCGGCGACGCCGCCGGAGTCGGCGCCGCTCGGCCAGGCGAGCTGATCCGCCGGCCCCGCCGCCCCGTCCGGCCCGGTCCGGGCCCTGTCAGGCGGCCGTGGGGCCGGAGCTGCCCGGGCTGGCGTGCCACAGCTTGCGCGGCGGTGACGCGACCGCCGGGCCGAGGTCGGAGTACGGCGAGAGCAGGAAGCCGTTGGCGTACTCGATGGGCCGCCCGCCGACGCCGCCCCGGGACTCCGGGTCGCGGGCCATCAGCGCCCGGACCGCCTCGACGCCCTGCGACCGCCACACCCGTTCGAGGTCGGCGAGGTTCCAGCAGTCCACCGCGCGCAGCGAGACCGCCCGCGTGCCCGTGCGCCGGACCACTCCCCGGGCCACCATGAGCCACGCCCCGAACACCGTCGCCGCGCACCTGCCCTGCACCGACTCGAAGAACGTCAGGTCCACCGGGCCCGTCGAGTCGTCGAGCGTGGTGAAGATGACCCGCTGTCCCGAGCGGACGGCCGGCGTCTGCGTGGCCACCTTGACGCCGGCGACCAGCACCTCCGCGCCGTTGCGCTGCCGCAGCAGGTCCTTGGAGCGCACGACGCCGAGCGCGTCGAGCAGCTCGTCGTAGAAGCTGATCACGTGGCGCGAGACGTCGATGCCGAGGATCTCCAGCTCGGCCTCCACCATCTCGGCGTCGGTCATCTCGGGCAGCTCGCCCGGCGGCATGTGCTCGCCGAACCCGAGCGGGAGCTGCACGGCCGCCGCCTCCCCCTCCCGCTGCCTGCCCGGCGGCACGGGGCGGGCGGGGGCGTAGCGCTTGGAGCGGCCGGCGGTGGCGTGCCCCACGTGCGAGGCGGAGGCACGTTCCAGGGCGCCCACCTGGGCGACCAGGTCGCGGCGGGTCAGGCGGCCGGGCCGCCAGCGGTCGCCGCCGCCGCCCGGGCTCAGGCCGTGCAGCGCGTCCAGGCCACCCACCTGCACGATCCGCTCCATGATCGGCCGCGATGGGCGGGCGCGGTCCCAGAAGTCCGCGAGCGACGTGTACGGCCGGCCCGCGACCATGCGGTCCACCTCCGCCTCGCTCACCCCCTTGACCGCCGAGAACGGCACCCGCAGCGCGTATCCCTTGCCCAGCTCCCCCGGCCTGAACTCCTCGGCCCTGAACGGCGCCCGCCGGGGCGCGCCGGGCTCGCCCAGCGCGTCCGCCTGGACCCGGAGCCGCAGCGGGGGGCGCGGCCCGAGGCGCTCCACCTGCCAGTCACGGCCCGACCGGTTCACGTCGAGCGGCAGGATCGTGACCCCGCACTGCCGTGCCTCGTCGATGATGACGCGCTGCGGGTACATGCCGGGCTCGTGGGTGAGCACCCCGGCGAAGAACGCCGCCGCGTGGTGCCGCTTGAGCCAGGCCGACTGGTAGGTGGGCAGCGCGAACGCCGCCGCGTGCGCCTTGCAGAAGCCGAACCCGCCGAACGCGTCGAGCACCTCCCAGGCTCGCTCCACGGTCGCGTCGTCGAACCCGTTCGCCTTGGCCAGCGGCACGAACGTCTTGCGGACCAGCTCCCGCCCCTCGGGCGTGGACAGCGAGCGCCGCAGCATCTCGGCGAACGACAGGTCGCGCCCCGTCATCACCGCGATGACCCTGAGCACCTGCTCGTGGAAGACCACGACGCCGTGCGTCTCCTTCAGCGCCTCGTGCAGCCGCTCGTGCGGGTAGTAGGGCGCGCGCCACCCGTGCCTGGCCTCCAGGTAGGGGGTGACCATGTCGGAGTTGACCGGTCCCGGCCGGAACAGCGAGATGTCCACGATCAGGTCGTGCATCGCGCGCGGCTCCAGCTTGGCGACGAGCTCGCGCTGGCCGGGCGACTCGATCTGGAAGCAGCCCAGGGTGCGGGCGGCGCAGATCATGTCGTAGGTGTCCTGGTCGTCGTGCGGTACGTAACGAATCTCCGGCCGGGCGTCCGGGATCGGCCGGGGCTCCGGGATCGGCGGCTCCGGGTCGCGGGCCTGCGGGTCGGGAGGGCGCTGCTCGTCCAGCCGGACCACGACGCCGTCCACGCGCTCGATCTCGCCCAGCGCGTACGCCATCGCCGACTGCATGCGCACGCCCAGCACGTCCAGCTTGAGCAGCCCCGCCTCCTCCACGTCGTCCTTGTCGAACTGCGACATCGGGAACTCCAGCAGGCTGCGCTCCACCGGCGTGCGGTCGCGCAGCCCGGAGTTGCCGATCAGCACCCCGCACGGGTGCAGCGCGATGTGCCGGGGCAGCCCGTCGAGCTTCTCGGCCAGCCTGAACACCCGGTCCAGCCCCGCCTCCCCCAGCCTGCTGTCGCGCAGCTCGGGCAGGTCGCTCAGCGACGCGGTGATCTGCCTGGCCCTGATGTGCGGGAACGCCTTGGCGATCGCGTCGATCTCGTACGGGGGCAGGCCCATGGCGCCCGCCACGTCACGGATCGCGCTGCGGGCCCGGTAGGTCTCCATCATGGACACGCAGGCCACGCGCTGCTCGCCGTACCTGTCGAAGATGGCCTTGTAGCAGTCGAGCCGGCGCGCGGACTCCACGTCCACGTCGATGTCGGGCAGCCCGACGCGGCCCTCCGACAGGAAGCGCTCCATGAGCAGGCCGTGGTGGAGGGGGTTCACCTCGCCGATGCCGATGAGGTAGTTGACCAGGCTGCCCGCGCCGGAGCCGCGGATGGCGCACCGGATGCCCATCCGCCGGATCATGTCGGTGATGTCGGACACGGCGATGAAGTAGCCGGACAGGCGCTTGCGCTCGATGATCGCCATCTCGTCCCGGAGCCGTTCGCCGGCCTCCCGGGAGCGGGCCAGGCCGCGCGCCGCCATCCCGTCCTCCACCCGGCGGCGCAGCAGCGGCACCGGGTCGGCGCCGATCTCGGGCAGGTGCAGGGCGGGCGGGTCGCCGCGCAGCGCGAGCAGCTCACGCGGATCCATCACGCACTCCTCCGCGACCCTGCGGGTGGCGCGCAGCAGGTCGGCGACCCGGCGCGCGTCGGAGCCGCAGATCTTCGCGGCCACCATCGCCATGTCCTTGGAGCCCTTGAGATAGGCGTGGGAGGTGGTGCGTTCCAGGTGGCGCGGGTGCAGCGGGACGAGCTGGCGGGCCGCGTCGAGCACGTCGCCCACCTGGTGGTCGTCCGGGTCGAGGTACCTGACGGCGTTGCTGAGCACGGCGGGCACCCCGGCGGACTCGGCCAGGGCGAGCATGCGGACGGCGGTGATGGCGTCGCGGAAGCCGTACTGGTCGACCAGTTCGACCACCACCCCGGGCACCATGGAGCGCCACAGGCCCAGCAGCGCCGCGGCCCGCTCGTCGCGGCGCGCGGCCATCGCCCGGCCCACGTCGGAGCGGGGGCCGAGCAGCACCGTCAGCCCGTCGTCGGGGGTGACGCCGGGGCCGGCCCACGCGGCCACCATCTCCCGGGTCACCCGCGGCTCGCCGCGCCCGCCCGCGTAGTGGGCGTCGGTGACCAGCCGGGCCAGGCGGGACCAGCCGCCCGAACGGGCCAGCACGATGATCCGGTCCTCGGCGTCCGCCCCGGTGCGGGGGCGCTGCGGCCTCCGGCTCCGGGCGAGGGGGCTCAGGTCGTCGAGCGCGCCGCCGGAGTCGAGGGTGAGGCCGTCGAGCGCGCCGTCGGGGCCGTCCGCTCCGGCGAGGACGAGGCTGACGCCGAAGACCGGCCCGATCCCGGCGTCCGCGCACGCCTGCGCGTGCTTGACCGCCCCGTACAGACCGTCGCGGTCGGTCAGCGCGAGGATGTCCATGCCGTCGTCGGCGGCCCGCCGCGCCAGCTCGCGCGGGAACGCGGTGCCGTACCGCATCGAGTAGGCGGAGGCCACGTTGAGGTGCGGGAACGGCGCGCCCATCAGTCCCACGCCCTCAGGAGCAGCCAGCCGCCGCTGGCGGTGTCGAACCTCAGCTCGTAGGAGCCCGCCTCACGCCCCGGGCTGGCCTCGACCCGCCAGAACTGGCGCTCGCCGGGATCGCCCTCCCGCACCTTCCACCACTCGCGCGTCACCACCCAGTGGTCGAGGACGCGGCGCACGAGATAGAGCCGGTCACGCCAGACGAACTGGCTGGGCTCGCCCTCCCGGGTCCACACCTCGATCGGATCGCCATAGAGTCTGCTCAAGACGCCTCTCCCCGCGGCTTTTCGACTGTGTTCAGCCACCCGGGGGAAGGCGGGTGTTCTTACATATCGAACATATGTTCTTTGCGGCTCGGAGCGCAAGTCGCTCACGCAGGTGAGCCCGGTCGGCGGCGAGCCCGTGTCGGCCCACCCGGACGAGCCCGATATCGGTAAGCTAACCCGCCGTGAGCGGTGAAACCTCCCACATCGGGCGCTACAGGTTGCTGAGCGTGCTGGGCAGGGGCGGGATGGGCACGGTGCACCTCGCCGAGGACACCGCGGGGCAGCGCGTCGCCATCAAGGTGATCAACGCGGAGTTCAGCCAGCACGAGCAGTTCCGCATGCGTTTTCGCAGGGAGGCCGACGCCGCCCGGCGGGTGCGCAGGTTCTGTACCGCCGCGGTCCTGGAGGCGGCCCTCGACGGCCGGATCCTCTACGTCGTCACCGAGTACGTGCCCGGCCCCAACCTGGAGCAGGCCGTCGAGCAGTCCGGGCCGCTGCGCGGATCCAGCCTCGACGCGCTGGCCGTCAGCGTGGCCACCGCCCTGACCGCCATCCACGGGGCCGGGGTGGTCCACCGCGACCTCAAGCCGTCCAACGTGCTGCTGTCGCCCGTCGGCCCCCGGGTGATCGATTTCGGCATCGCGCGGGCGCTCGACACGCTCAGCGGGGTCACGGGCACCGGCGAGATCGTCGGCACGCCCCGCTACATGGCGCCCGAGGTGCTGCGGGGCGACCCGGTGTCGCCGGCGTGCGACGTGTTCTCGTGGGGCTGCCTGGTGGCGTACGCGGCGAGCGGCAGGGCGCCGTTCGGCGGCGAGACGCTGCCCGCGATCGTCTATCAGGTGCTCAACACCGAGCCCGACCTGAGCCAGGTCGATCCGTCGCTGCGCGAGCTGGTCGCCGCCGCCCTGCGCAAGGACCCGGCGGCCCGGCCGACGGCGCAGCAGCTCCTCGACCACCTGGTGGGCCGCTCGGCGGCGCCGGAGCAGGCGGCGCGGACGGTGCGGCTGAGCTGGCAGCAGCAGGGGACGACGCCGTTCACCGAGCCGGGTGTCCCGCACCCGGTCCCGGGCGGCGGGCCGGGATCCCCCTCGCGCGGGCGCAGGCGGGGGCTCCGGGCCGCCGGGCTGGCCGTCGGGACGGTGGCGCTCGCCGGCGCGGTCCTGGCGGCGTGGACGTTCCTGTCCCCCGGCGGGCCGCCCGAGGGGCCGACGCTCCTCCAGGAGGACTTCACCCAGACCTCCGGCGGCTGGGGCGGCACCTACGACCCCGACGAGACCGCCTCCTACGGCTACCGCACCGACGGAACGTTCGGCCTCGACGTGGAGGAGGACTACGAGGAGCGCCGGATCAAGGCGCCCACGTCGTACCTCATCGCCACGCCGACGGGGACGCCGCTGCCGTCGAGCACCCCGACGCCGATGATGCCGCAGAGCGTGGTCGTCGGCGTCACCGCGCAGGTCCGGCAGGTCGTCGGCAGCGGCGAGTACGGCGTGTACTGCCACTCGGCCGACGACCGCACCTCCTACGAGTTCGGCCTGGACACGTCGGGGCAGGCCCGCATCCGGCGCATCGTGGACGGCTCGGGCGGCACGCTGGTGCAGCCGGTCAAGGTGGACGGCCTGCCGGGCAAGGCCCGCATCGAGGCGTCGTGCGAGCAGCGCGGGAGCGCCGTGCGGCTGACGATGTGGGTCAACGGCGATCGGGTCCAGCAGGTGGACGACCCGAACGGGCTCGGCAACGGGTACGTGGGGCTGTTCGCCCGCACCCCCAAGGACAGCGAGTCGGTGCTGCGCACCACGTTCGACGACTTCGACCTGCGGGGCCAGCAGCAGACCTGACGTTCGCCGCACCCCCGCCCGAACCTCACCCCACCCGTACGACGCCGTGGCCACCGCCGGTGGTCACGCGAGCCGATCGGAGCGACCGGGGAGGTAGCGCAGGCTCAGCCAGACGATGGTCAGGAAGCAGGCGGTGAGCAGGGCCGCGCCGAGGTGGACGCCCAGTGCCGCGTCGCGCATCGACACCAGGGAGCCGAGGAGCGCCACCCCCATGGCCATGCCGGCCTGGCGGGCGGTGTTGAGTACTCCTGAGCCGAGCCCCGCGTAGGCCGGGTCGATCGCCTGGAGCGCGGCGGCGTTCAGGCTGGGCGAGAACACGCCGCATCCGAGCCCAGCCAGCGTTGTGCCCGCCAGGAACAGTGGCCAGGTGCCCGGCCCCGCGACGCCCAGCAGCAGCATCGCCCCGGCGGCGGACACCAGCGCCCCGCTCCACAGCAGTGCCCGGGGGCCGAGCCCGATCAGGCGGCGGTTGATCACGATGGTGCCGAACACCCAGGCGATCGAGAAGGGCAGGAACCATACGCCCGTTCGCGCGGGGCCGAGACTCCAGTGCTGTTGAAGATGGAGAGCGAGCATGAACTGCATGCCGTACCCGGCGAACTGGAACGCCAGTCCGCTGCCGACGGACGCGGAGAAGGCGGAGCGGCGGAAGACCGCCAGCGGCAGCATGGGATGGCCGGAGTGCCGCTCGATCAGCAGGAAGGCGGCGGTCGCGGCGGTGCCGAGTGCCAGCAGTCCGAGAGGGACGGCCGAGCCCCAGCCGAGGGGGCCGCCCTCGATCAGCCACGCGGTGACTGCCGCGAGTGCGACCGCCGCCGCCACCTGCCCGGGCAGGTCGGCGCGGGCCTGGCGTCGGGGGGTCTCGGCGACGTGGCGCAGCGCCAGCAGGATCGTGACCAGGCCGATCGGGATGTTGATCGCGAAGATCGCGCGCCAGCCGAGCAGGTCGGTGAGCAGCCCGCCCGCGGCCAGTCCCTGCGCGAACCGCGCGACGATGAGCACGTGCAGCGTGGGACTGACCGCGCACAGCAGGGAGGCCGCGGTGAAGGTGGCCAGCGAGGCCGCGAACAGCCTGCGGGCGCCCCAGCGGTCGCTCATGCTGCCCGCCGTCAGCAGCACGCTGGCGAGTGGGATGGTGTAGACGGGACGGCCAGCGCACGGCCGCTCGGCGCCACGACAGCCCGCTCCAGCGTCCGAGTGCTCATCGCCCGCGGACGAGGTCGCGCACCGCCTGCTTGGCGGCCTGGGTGACGCGCCGGAACGCCTGCGGGTCCTGGGTGGCTCTGGCCAGGACGTAACCCCCCTGCACGGCGGCCACCACCATAGAAGCGGTCGCCAGGATGTCGGCGTCCGGACGAAAGTCCTCGCGGTCCTCTTCGAGCACCTGGGTGATGCGCCCGACCAGCCATGAGAAGAGCTCCGCGACCGGAGCACGCAGGCTGTCGTCGGTCGCCACGTCGTAGTCCTGGACCAGGCCGCCCAAGCGGCAGCCCGCCAGCGGGTCGCGTTCGAGGTCGAGATAGGCGCACACGCGTTCGACCGCCGAGCCGCTCCCGCTCAGCACCGCCTCCGCGGTCTCGCGCAGCTTTTCGGCCGAATAGCCCATGGCGGCGACGGCCAGGCCCGCCTTTCCCGAGAAGTGGTGGTACATGCTGCCCTGGCCGGCGTGGGCCCGCCTCTGGATCATCGTGGGGCTGGTGGCGGCGTAGCCGCGCTCCCACAACAGCTCCGACGTCGCCTCTATCAAGGCCGTTCTCGTGCTCATGCCTTCGATTGTACATACTTGTATGTACAGAACCCATACGACTCTCCGAGCGGGCTGGAGCCCTCCTGGTCAGAGGACTCCGGCGCGGGCGGCGGCCAGGGCGGCGTCGGCGGCGCGGTCGGCGTCGCCCCGGCTCACCGGCTCGTGGGCGACGAACAGCCGGTAGTAGACGGGCGCCACCGCGACCCGGACCACCTCCCGGGCGTCGACCGTGACGGGCAGCTCGCCCCGCTCCACGCCCCGCCGCACGACCTGGGCCGACTGCTCGTGGCGGGCCTCGAAGAAGGCGCGCAGGGCCCGCGCGGCCTCGGGGCTCTGCATGGCCGCCGCCACGAACGCCGACGACACGGGCCCCAGCTCGGGATCCTCGAACCCGCTCCGCACCAGCTCGACGACGCCCCGCAGGTCGCCCTGGACCGTGCCGGTGTCGGGGATGGGCCACGGCTCGCCGGCGGCCAGCTCCAGGGCGTCGGCGACGAGCCCTTCGACGGTGCCCCACCGCCGGTAGACGGTCGTCTTGTGGACGCCCGAGCGCTCCGCCACGCCGTCCACGGTCAGGCCGCGGAAGCCGTGCTCGGCCAGCTCGCCGAGCGTCGCCTGCCGCACGGCGTCGCGCACGCGCGCGCTGCGTCCACCGGGCCGCTTCACCACTTTCAAACGCTACTCCAGTTGCATTAGTCCATCGAGTCTGCCATTCTAACGCTACACAAGTTGCGATTGGGGTTCCATCCTGACCATCCTGCTTCGAGACATCACGAAGTCCTACGCCCACCGCAGGGTCCTGTCCGGCGTGTCCATGTCCGTCCGGCGGGGCGAGCGCCTGGGCATCGTCGGCGAGAACGGCTCAGGCAAGTCCACCCTGCTGCGGCTCCTCTCCGGCGCCGAGCGGCCCGACTCCGGCGAGGTCGTCGTGTCCGGCGAGGTCGGCCACCTCGGCCAGACTCTCGGCCTGTCCTCCGACCTCACGGTCCAGCAGGCCGTCGACGCCGCGCTGGCCGGCCTCAGGGCCATGGAGCGGCGGCTGCACGAGCTGGAGTCCACGCTCGCCGCCGAGCCCGCCGAGGGCTACGACGCCTCGCTGGAGGAGTACGGCGACCTGCTCACGGCCTTCGCGGCACGGGGCGGCTACGAAGCGGACGCCCGGGTGGACAAGTCCCTCCACGCCCTCGGCCTTCCCCACCTCACCGCCGGACGCCCGTCCGCGCACACCCGCCGCGGCGAGGCCGGCGGCCGGGAGCGGACGCTGGGGAGCCTGTCCGGAGGCGAGCGGGCCCGGCTCGGGCTGGCGTGCGTGCTGGCCGCCTCGCCGGAGACGCTGCTGCTGGACGAGCCCACCAACCATCTCGACGAGTCGGCGCTCGGCTGGCTGGAGGAGCGTCTGCGCGGCCATCCCGGCACGGTCGTCGTGGTGGCGCACGACCGGATCTTCCTCGACCGGGTGGCCACCGCCGTGATCGAGGTGGAGGGCGGCGAGGTCACCCGGTACGGCGGGGGCTACGCCGGCTTCCTGGCCGCCAAGGCGGCGGCCAGGGCCCGCTGGGAGCAGGCGTACACCGCCTGGCGCGAGGAGGTGCGCCAGGTGCGCGACCACGCCGCGACGACCGCCCGCCGCGTCGCCCAAGGCCGTGTCATGCGCGACAACAACAAGATGGCCTACGACCGCAACGCGGGGCGGGTGCAGAGCTCGATCGCCGGCCGGGTCCGCAACGCCCAGGAACGGCTGCGCCGGCTGGAGGAGCACCCGGTCCCCCGGCCCCCGGCCCCGCTCCGCTTCCGCGGCACGTTCACCGCCCCCACCCCTGCGGACGCCGCCCCCGGCGCCGCGGAGGCAGCCTGCGGGCCGGTGGAGGCCGACGGGGTGTCGCCCCGGTCCCCGCGCCGGGTGGTGGCCGAGCTGCGGGACGTGCGGGTGGGCGACCGGCTGGGCGTCGAGTCGCTCGTGATCCGGGCCGGTGACCGGCTGCTCGTCCACGGGCACAACGGAGCGGGCAAGTCCACGCTGTTGCGGGCCGTCGCCGAGCGGGCCCGGGGTCGCGTGGGACACCTCGCCCAGGAGACGGTTCTCGACCCCGCGCTGCCGGTCCTGGAGGCGTACGGCCACGGCCACCCCGACGAGCGGCGGACCGCGCTGCTCGCCACCGGCCTGTTCCGGGCGGAAACCGCTCGACCTCAGGGTGGGCGCGCTGTCCGTGGGGCAGCGGCGCAGGCTGGCGCTGGCCCGGCTGCTCGCCGAGGAGCACGACGTGCTGCTGCTCGACGAGCCCACCAACCACCTGTCCCCGGAGCTGGCCGAGGAGCTGGAGCAGGCCCTCGACCGCTTCACGGGAACCCTCGTGGTGGTCACGCACGACCGCGCCCTGCACAGGCGGTTCCGGGGGACGCGGCTGGAAGTCTCAGGAGGACACCTATGTCACTGACCATGATCCCGCAGGGCGCCCCCTACGGCGTCGCGACCGGCCCCGACGGGGCACTGTGGTTCACGCTGGTCCACCAGGGCATGGTGGGCAGGCTCGTGCCCGGCGAGGAGCCGGTCGTCCACCGGCTCGACCCGGCGGACGGCGGACCGACCGTGATCACACCGGGCGCCGACGGGGCGATGTGGTTCACCGAGTTCCAGGGAGGCCGGGTCGGGCGGGTGACGGAGTCGGGCGAGGTGACCTCCTTCGAGGCCGGCTCGCCGTACGGCATCACCGCGGGCCCCGACGGGGCGATGTGGTTCACCCGGATGCAGGCCGACCGCATCGGACGGATCTCCAGCGACGGGACGGTGACCGAGTTCGAGGTGCCGGTGAAGGGCGGCATGCCCTCGGCCGTCACCGCCGGGCCGGACGACGCCCTGTGGTTCACGCTCAACCAGGGCGACGCCGTCGGCCGCGTCTCGCTCGACGGCGAGATGACGATCCACCGGCTGCCGACGCCCGGGGCCGCCCCGGTGGGCATCACGGCCGGGCCCGACGGGGCGCTGTGGTTCGTGGAGATCGGCGCCGGGCAGATCGGGCGCGTCACCGTGACCGGGGAGATCACCGAGTTCCCGCTGCCGGACCGCGCCTGCCGCCCGCACGCCGTCGTCTCGGGGCCGGACGGGGCGCTGTGGTTCACCGAGTGGGCCACCGACCGCCTCGGCCGCATCACCGTGAAGGGCGAGGTGGACGAGTACGACCTGACCGCGACGGGCGCGGGAGCCGGTGACGTACGCGCGGAGCCGCACGGTTTGACCGTCGGGCCCGACGGGGCCATCTGGGTGGCTCTCGAAGCGGGCGCGCTCGCCCGGGTGGAGATCCCCTGACACTCTTGCGCGTCACGCCGGCCGCGCGGCCCGGAGGCGGACTCCGGGCCGCGGCTCGGTGATCAGCGGTGCAGGAGCAGGGGGAGCTCGCTCCAGCCGTGCGCGATGAACGACGGCACGTGCGTGAGCCGGTCCGCCTCCACCGCCAGGCGCAGGTCGGGGAAGCGGGCGAACAGCGCCGGCAGGGCCGTGAGCGCCTCCTGGCGGGCCAGCGGGGCGCCGATGCAGCGGTGCACGCCGATCCCGAACGCGAGGTGCTCGTCCCGCTCCTGGGTGGCGTCGAAGGCCGCCGCGTCCGGCCCGTGCTGGTCCGGGTCGTGCCCGGCGGCGAGGTAGGAGGTGATGATCGCGTCCCCCGCCTCGATCCGCACGCCGCCCACGTCGATCGCCTCGACGGCGAAGCGCAGCGGGAGATGGGCGATGGACGGCGCCCAGCGCAGGGTCTCCTCGACCACGGCCTCCCACGAGATCTCCCCCGCGAGCGTGCGCCGGAGCTGGTCGGGGTGGGTGAGCAGGGCGTGCACGGCGTTGCCGATCAGGTTGACCGTGGTCTCGTGCCCGGCGGCGATGAGCAGCAGCAGGGTGTCGCGCAGCTCGTCGTCGCTCAGCGACGCGCCCCCGCCCACGCCGGCGGCGCTGCTGTCGCGGACGTTGATCAGCTCCGTGGTGAGGTCGTCGCCCGGGTGCTCCCGCTTGTAGGCCACCAGGGCGGGCAGCACCGTGCCGATCTGGGCCGCCGTGGCCGCCGCCTGCTCGGGGGTGGCGGAGGTGTCCATGATGGCCTCCATCATCCGGGCCATCTCCTCCCGCATGTGCGCGGGCACGCCGAACAGCTCGCAGATCACCCGCATCGGCAGCGGGTGGGCGTAGGCGGCGCGCAG
Organism: Nonomuraea sp. NPDC005501; assembly: GCF_040605905.1. Taxonomy (NCBI): domain Bacteria; kingdom Bacillati; phylum Actinomycetota; class Actinomycetes; order Streptosporangiales; family Streptosporangiaceae; genus Nonomuraea; species Nonomuraea sp. NPDC005501. The sequence goes on from NZ_JBEXDT010000108.1 coordinate 19,492, forward strand.
GTCCACGACCTGGCCCGGCGGCACGGCGGCCATGGCGTCCAGCAGCTCCGCGACGATGCCCTCGACGATCGGCTGCATCGCCCGGGAACGGCGCGCGGTGAAGCTGGGGGCGACGAGCCTGCGCAGCCGCCGGTGCTCCTCGCCGTACGCGCTCAGCATGTTGGACACGCCGATCCAGGTCATGATCCAGGTCCAGCCGGGCTCCGACAGGGCCTGCGGCAGCAGCCGCCAGTGCCGCTTGTCCTTGCTGACCATGGGGTTGAGGACCAGCTCCTTGAGCAGGTCGTGGCGTGTGACGGCCCAGGCGGGGATCCCTCCGGTCAGCTCTACGAGGACCACGGGGCCGAGGTCACGTAACCTGCGGACCTCTCCGGGAAGGTCTCGGCCGAAGGGATCGAGGACGACGGGGGCTGCACTGCCCAAGGGGATTCTCCAGGCTGATCGGGACGGATAGGTGTGAAACGGACCGGCAGGTGGGCGAGCGACCGGTGGAACGGGCCGGGCCGCCAGGACAGCTCCTCGCGCGGCACGGTCAGCTCCAGGTCGCACAGGTGGGAGGTCAGGCGCTCGATCGCGGTCATCGCGATGAGCATGGCCGGGTCGCTGACGGGGCAGCGGTGCGGCCCGGCGCCGAACCCCAGGTAGGCGCCCCCGTCGGAGCGCAGCCCGCCGGGCACGTTGGCGGGCTCGGTGTTGGCCGCGGCGTAGGAGACCAGGACCAGCTCGGCCGGCCGGATCCAGGTGCCGTGGAAGTGCACGGGCTGCCGCACGAAGTAGGGGCCGTAGTTGGCCATGGCGGGCTCGGCGCGCAGCGCCTCCAGGAGCGCGTCGTACGTGCTCAGCGCTCCGTTGGTCAGCGAGCTGTAGTAGCGGTCGTCGCTGACCATGCGGGAGATGGCGTTGGAGATGAGGCTGGCCGTGGGCTCGTAGCTGGCGGCCACCACCAGGACGAGCTGCCAGATGAGCTCGTCCTGGCTCAGCCCGGCGGGGTGGTCGATCAACCAGGAGGTGAGGTCGTCGCCCCGGTCGGCGTACTTGGCCGTGACCAGCTCGCCGAGGTAGCGGCTGAAGGCGTCCAGTCCGCGCGCGCCGGCCTCGCCGTCGGCCTCCATCAGGTCCGACAGGGCACTGATCAGGGCGTCGCTGTCGGAGTCGGGGCGGCCGAAGAGCCGGTTGAAGATCTTCAGCGGGATGGGCTTGGCGAAGTCGGCGGCCAGGTCGGCCTCGCCGGTCGCGGCGAATCGGGCGATGAGCGAGTCGGACACCTCGATCACGAGCTGGCGCAGCTTGTGCGGCTGGACCATGCCGAAGCAGTCGATGATCGCCTTGCGGTAGCGGGTGTGCTCGGCCCCGTCGGAGTACAACGCGTTGGGCCGGTAGCCGAGCATGCCGACCGCGCCGGCCGCCTCCGGGGTCTCGGGCAGGGTGGCCATCCAGTCACGGGAGTCCTTGCTCCACGCGCCCCCCACGTTGGTGAGCACGTCCACGGCGGCCTGGTAGCCGATCACGAGGTGCGCCCCGATCCCGGGCGAGATCTCGACGGGCGCCACCGCGCCGTGCCGCGCGCGCAGCGAGGCGTACACCGCCTGCGGGTCTCGGGCGAACTCCGGCCCGTACAGGCGGCCGGCGTCGGGGATGTAGCGCGTCGTCACGATAGAACCAGCTCTCTGATGTGCTCCACCAGCGCGATCAGCGAGGCGCGGGCGGACACGGGGTCACGTGCGTCGCACACCAGCAGCGGCGTGCGCGGGTCCAGGTCCAGCGCCTTGCGCAGGACGTCGGCCGGGTAGTGGGGCGAGTCGGGGAAGTGGTTGACGGCCACCGCGTAGCGGATGCCGGCGCCCTCCACCAGGTCCAGGACGGCGAAGCTGTCGTCGATGCGGCGGGTGTCGGCCAGCACCAGCACCCCCAGCGCGCCCCGGACCAGCTCGTCCCAGAGAACCTGGAACCGGGTCTGCCCCGGCGCCCCGAACAGGTAGAGCACCACGCCGGGCAGGGTGAGGCGGCCGAAGTCGATCGCGGTCGTGGTCGTGGTCTTCTCGTTGACGCCGGTCAGGTCGTCGACCAGCGTGCCGGCCTGCGTCAGCATCTCTTCGGTGTTGAGCGGCTCGATCTCCGAGAGCGCGTTGACGATGGTGGTCTTGCCCACGCCGAACGGCCCGGCGATGACCAGCTTGACCGGTATGTGATCGGCACTGATCCGGCCGTCAGAGGGCGCGAAGGCCACTGAGCACCAACTCCAAGATCTCCAGGTCGGGCAGGTCGGCGGGGGGCGGGTCGCGGGTCAGCAGCGTCCCTCCGGCCACCAGCCCGGCCACCAGCAGGCGCACCACGCAGTACGGCAGGCCGAGGTGCGCGGCGCATTCGTACACCGACAGCGGCCCCTCCTCCAGCAGGGTCAGCAGGTGCGACGCCGGCGGGTCCAGCCCGTTGGCGACCACGTCCGGAGCGACGTAGACGAGGGTGGTCCGCTCGATGCTGATGTGCTCGGGCACGACCACCCTGGCGGCGGCCATGTAGTCCGGTACGACACGCCGCCGTTGCCGTCCGGAGCTCATGCCCGGACGCCCGGCGTCCTGGCCGCGCTGGCCTCGTCGAGGGCCTTGATCAGCTTCTGCACCTGGAGCTGGACCTCGTAGGCCAGGGAGCCGATGTTGACCGCTCCGGTGGCCGCCACCACGATGGCGGCCCGCTCGCCCGCGGGGGCGATGTAGTAGTACCCGGTGCCCGCCGAGATGACGATGTCCACCACCTCGCCGTCGGCGCCGTTGCTGAGGCCCTCGCACAGGGCGCGCGCGGCGCCCAGCACCGAGCTGGTCATGGCGGCGGCGCGCTCCCCCGCCTCGACCGACGTACCGGCGGAGCCGCCGAGGATGAGCCCGTCACGGCTCAGCACCACGCCCCGGCTCACGCCGGGCAGCGCCAGCAGCGGCGACAGGACCCAGGACACGTCTAGCGAGAGCGGGCGGCCCTTGGTCTGCGCGGTGGGGGCTGCGGAGTGGGCGTCCATGGGGTGGTCAGTTCCCTTCGGTGAAGTCGTGCGGCTGGGACGGGAGCGCTTCGCGGCGGCCCGCTTCGGCCCCGGTCTGGAAGTCTCCCCACCTCCTCTGGGCCTCCTCCGGAGTGGTGAGCGCCTTGTCCGCGGAGCCGCCGGAGCGTCCGCCCGGGCCGCCGGCGCGGCCGGGGGTGGTCCGGGGCGTCTGGCGGCGGCGCTGGGGCAGCCCGGGAAAGGGCTCCCCGGACTCGCTCCGTCCCGGCTCACCGGTCGCCTGCGTGGGCACGGGGGCGGACGCGGACGCGGTCAACGGGGCGCCGATCGGGCCCGTGGCCGGCTCGCTGATCGGCACCGTCGCCGGCGAAGGGGCCGGCGACGGGACCTGCGGAGTGGCCTGCGCAGTGACCGGCGCGGTGACCGGCGCAGCGGCCGGCACAGCGGTGGGGCCGCCGGCCCGGGACGCCGTCATGGCGGGCTCCCGGCGGAGCGTCGCGGCCGGGACGGCCCTGACCGGCTCGGGCGCCAGCACCGAGGGCCGGATGTGCTCCGGCATCTCCACCAGCAGCTCGTTCGGGATGCCGACCACGGCCTGGACCCCGCCGAAGGCGCTCTTCTTGACCGTGACCTGCATGCCGTAGTGCGCCACCTGGCGGCCGATCGCCGCCCAGCCGGTGTGCGGCGGGTTGCCGAGGTCGATCAGCCGCACGGGCTGGGCGCCGCTGAGCAGGCGGGTGGCGCGGGCGTACTGCTCCTCGTTCAGCCCCACCCCGGCGTCGTCGATGACGATGGCGGCGCCGGTGTTGGTCTCGTGCACGGCGATGGACACCTTGAGGGTGCCGTGGGAGTGGTGGACCGCGTTGGCCAGCAGCTCGGAGGTGATGAACAGGATCGGCTCGGCGGCGCGGGCGGCCACGCCGACCCGGCGGCGCAGGTGGTTGGCCGGCCCCTCGACGCGCTGCTCGAAGTTCTCGACACGGGAGATGGCGCCCACCATCAGGTCCACGAGGTAGGTGTCGTCACGCGACAGACCGGGCGTGGCCCCGCAGGCGATGCCGGTGGCCTGGACGCGCCGGATGATGAGCTCGTTGAACATGTCGAGCCCCAGCACCTCGCGCATCAGCGCCGTGTGCTCGTCGCCGCTGTAGCGCCGCTGCACGTCCGCGAGCAAGTCCTGGGCGCGCAGCGCCTGGGTCTGCACGCGGGACATCGCGCCCCTGACGACCGCCTGGGCCGCCTCGTCGACGCGCTCGCCCTCGTCGCGGATGGCACGGGCGAGCGCGTCGAGGATGCCGCGGTGCAGCCGGTCGATCTCGGTGCCGGCCAGGGCCGGGTTCTGCATGCCGGGCACGATCACGTGCGGGGACCGCAGGTGCGAGGCCAGCGCGGGGATCCGCTTGTCGAGCAGGTACTCCGTCTCGGCGCACACCAGGTCGTACTGGCCGCGGGCGTCGCGGACGGCCTCGGCCGCCTCGAACGCCTTGCGCTCCGCGGCCTCCTGGAGCCGGCGCTCGGCCTCCCTCAGCCGCTGGTCCCGGGCGCTGGTCTCGCGTGACAGGTGCTCCTGCGCCTGTCGGGCCTGGGCCAGTTGCCCGCGGGTCAGGGCCAGCTCCCGACGCGCGCGGAGGTGGACGAGCAGGACGCCCGCGACGGCGAGGACGGCGACGCCGATCACTGTCGCGACGATGAGGGAGTCTTGCGGCATGAGAATCCTGAGGTCGGGGGGGAGGACGAGCCGGGCGGGAGGGGCCGCCGGTGGGAGGCGTCAGCGAGACGCGTCGCCGTCCCGGGACGGCCGGCTCGGGCCGCGTCCACGCGCCGCCCGCCGCCGTAAGCGGCCGGGCCGGCTCCATGCCCGGCACGACCGCGTCGCGGGCAGGGTGTGGCCATCCGGCATGGGCATCCTCTGAATCAGTGAGCAGCGGCCGATCAGGTGTCCCAGTATTCCGTTTTAGTCACATTAGTCAACTCTGAGTAAGGAAGTGTCGCGGCATCGAGCGGGGAGGGCGGTGGAATCGGGAGACCCGGGCGGGGGTTGACTAGGAGCATGCGAGCCATAGTGATCGCCGCCCACGGCGGCCCAGAGGTCCTCGAGCACGTCGAACGTCCCGACCCCGAGCCGGGCCAGGGCGAGGTGGTGGTCGACGTCGCGGCCGCCGGCGTGAACTACATCGACACCTACCACCGCTCCGGGGCGTACCCGCTGGCGCTGCCGACCGCGATCGGCTCCGAGGGGGCGGGTGCCGTGTCCGCCGTCGGCCCCGGCGTGCGGGACGTGGCCGTGGGCGACACCGTGGCGTGGGCGAGCGTGCTCGGGAGCTACGCCGAGAAGGCCGTGGTGCCGGCCGACCGGCTGGTGCCGGTGCCGGACGGCGTGGACGCCGAGCTGGCCGCCGCCACGATGCTCCAGGGCATGACGGCCCACTACCTCACCCACTCGACGCACGCCGTGCGCGAGGGCGACCACGTGCTCGTGCACGCCGGCGCCGGCGGCATGGGGCAGCTCCTCATCCAGCTCGCCAAGCTCAGGGGCGCCAAGGTCCACGCCACGGTGTCCACCGCCGAGAAGGAGAAGCTGGCCCGCGAGGCGGGGGCCGACGAGGTGCTGCGCTACGACGACTTCGCCGAGGCGCTGAGCGGGCGGATGGACGTGGTCTACGACGGGGTGGGCGCCGCGACGTTCGACGGCGGGCTGAAGGCGCTGCGCCCGCGCGGCCTCATGGCCCTGTACGGCGCGGCCAGCGGCCCGGTGCCGCCCGTGGACCCGCAGACGCTCAACAAGAACGGCTCCCTCTTCCTCACCCGCCCGACCCTGGCCGACTACATCGCCGAGCGGGAGGAGCTGCTCCAGCGGGCCTCGGACCTGTTCGGCTGGATCAGGGAGGGACGGCTGCGGATCAACGTCTCCGCGCGCTACCCGCTGGCGGAGGCGGCGCGGGCCCACGAGGACCTGACCTCGCGTCGCACCACGGGCAAGCTGCTGCTGATCCCCTGACCGTCAGGCGGGCGACACCGCCTCCGCGGCACGGCCGCCGCGGGGGCGGTAGGCGACCCGCCACAGGGCCACGAGCAGCAGCAGGGCCACCACGCCCCACCCCGGCAGGAGACCCGACGCCGCCGCCACCACGAGCGGCGCCGCGACGGCGGGCAGCGCCCAGCACCAGAGCCACACGCGCCCGGCCCGCGCCGCGAAGCCCAGGACGGCGGAGGCCGCGAAGTAGACGGCCAGCCCGCCGCCCATGACCCACCCGGTGCCGCCGTGCAGGTGCTCCTCCGGGGCGGCGGCGACCACGCCCAGCCCGGCCGCCGTCGCGGTGATGCCGGCCGTCATGGCGAAGTGCGCGGGCAGCGCGACGTACGACTTGAGCCCCCGTTCGCCGACGCCCGGGACGGCGCTCAGGCCGTACTGGAGCGTGAGCCACCACAGCGAGACGATCAGCCCGAACCCGGCCACGGCGGCGAGCCCGAGCGGCGGCTGCCAGTCCTGGCCCGACGCGGCGAGGACGACCTGCATGACCGCCTCCCCCAGCACGATGATCACGAAGAGGCCGAGGCGCTCCCCCAGGTGGGCGGGGTCGAGGACGGCGGCGGTGACGGTGCGGGGCGGGTGCGCCCGCACCGCGCCGCCCCTGTGCCGCTGCCGCTGCTCCACACGCTCGGCCTGGCGCCGCATCTCCGCGACGAACCGCTCGGGCCGGCGGCTCTGGGCCACCGAGAAGACCACGTCGAGCAGGACGCCGAGCCCCCACAGGGCGTACCGGAGCGGCGGATCCACCCAGATGGAGGCGAACCACGGCGCCAGCCCCGCGCCGAGCTGGGTCGCCGGCCAGGCCGTCATGATGGTGCCCGACGCCTGCAGGGACTGGGAGGCGCTGATGCGGCAGGTGATGTAGGCGGCGATGAACCAGCCGTCGTGCGTGCCGACACCGGCGATCTCGTGGGCGACGTCGGGCGCGGCGGCGGCCATGACGGCGATGCCGAACATGCCGATCAGCATGCTGCGCGTGTGGGTCTGCTCGGCGCGGACGTTGGAGTAGAGGGTCAGCGACGTCCACACGCTCCACACCGCGTAGTAGAGCACCGCGAACAGAGCGACGTTGGCCCACGTCGGGTGCGCGAGGCGGTGGGCGAGCTGGGCGACCGCCACCACCACGACCAGGTCGAAGAACAGTTCAAGCCAGCTCGCGTGGCGCTCTCCCGCTTCTTTCACGGCTCACGAGAATAGATCGCCGGGATCGCGTCACGCGCCGCGGGGACGGTGATCCGCCCGGTTCGACATGGTTTGGATAGGGTGCGGCGCTATGGAGATCGGTGCCTCTGTCGCGTCGTTCGCCGTGGTCGTCGCGTTCCTGACGCTGACGCCGGGGCTGGACACGGCGCTCATCCTGCGGACCTCCGTCGTCGCCGGGCGGCGGACGGCGTGGGGCGTCGTGCTGGGCATCCAGCTCGGCACGCTGCTCTGGGGCGTGCTCACCGCCGCCGGTCTGTCCGCGCTGCTCGCGGCCTCCCAGCTCGCCTACGACGTGCTGCGCTGGGCGGGGGCCGCGTACCTGGTGTGGATGGGCGCGCGGATGCTGCTCACCCGGGGCACGGCCGCGCCGGAGGAGGCGGAGGGGCGCCAGGAGACGCGGTTCCGGACGGGGCTCCGTCGCGGGCTGGTGACGAACCTGCTGAACCCCAAGGTGGGCGCCTTCTACGTGGCGATGCTGCCGCAGTTCATCCCGGACGGCGCCCCGCACGCCGCCATGGGGCTGCTGCTGGCGGGCGTGCACGTGACCGAGGGGCTGGTGTGGAGCACCGTGCTCGTCGGGTTGGCGACGCTGATGGCCGGAGTGCTGCGCACGCCCCGGGTCAGGCGGGTCCTGGACCGGGTCACGGGCGTGGTCATCGTGGGCTTCGGCCTGCGGCTGGCGATCGACAGGTGACGGGGACGCTCCTCAGGGCCACGGCCACTCCAGGAGGCGG
>NZ_JBEXDT010000109.1:0-27101 GCF_040605905.1 Nonomuraea sp. NPDC005501
GCGGACCTGGTCCTGACCTCCGAGGAGCTCGCCGCTCTAGGCGGCTGAGGAGGCCCGCCGGTTTCGCGCGGCGGGTTCGGGCGTGCTCGACAAGCAGACCAGCTCACTGGTCTGCTTGTCGCGGGCCTGCACGAACCGGCTGCCGGCCGAGGCGCCGGCGGGATCTCGTTGCTCTGCGGCGGTCGTCAGGAGTGCTCGGGCGTTCTCTGTGTAACGGACCGCGGTCTTGGCATCGAGTCCGACCTGGCTACGGCGATCACGGCGTCGCGGAGAGACTCGCCTCTGCAGCGACGTCCTGGTCCGCGATCCACGTGCAGCCGCTGTCCGGGCTTCCGGAGACCCGGATGACCGCGTCCAGGCGGTCACGGGTACGGGTCAACGCGGCGATCTGGGCATCGATGCGATCGCGCTCGGCGGCGAGCCGGGCACGCGACTGCGGAGTACTGACCTTGGCCTCGCAGCTGGGCAGCAGTTCGGCGATGGTCCGGCTGGACAGGCCGGCCGCGTAAAGCATCTGGATCAGCTGGACACGGTCGGCCGCCGACTCGGGGTAGTGGCGCTGCCCGGAGTCGCTCCGGTATGCGTCCAACAGTCCCTGCTCTTCGTAATAGCGCAGGGCCCGCGCGCTGACGCCCGACCTTGCCGCCAACTCGCCGATGCGCACCGTGACCTCCACCACAAGACTTGCCTCTGACGTCAACGTCAGGTTTTAGCCTAGCGGCATGCAGATCAACGGAGCACATGTGCTGGTGACCGGAGCCAACCGGGGCCTGGGACGGCAATTCGTCCTGTCTCTCCTCGACCGTGGCGCAGGAAAGGTGTACGCCACCGCCCGCCGCCCGGAGCTCATCGACGTACCGGGGGTCGTCCCGCTGCGCCTCGACATCACGGATCCGGCATCGGTCGCCGCCGCAGCGGCAGCGGCACCTGATGTCAAGATCGTCATTAACAATGCGGGAATCTCGACCGGGGCGAATCTGGTCACCGGGGATCTGGACCCGATTCGCCGTGAGATGGACACCCACTTCTATGGCACTCTCAACGTGATCCGTGCCTTCGCGCCCCAACTGGCCGACGGCGCGATCCTCAACGTTCTGTCCGCGATCTCGTGGCTCGCCGTCGACGGGGCGGGCGGATACCACGCGGCGAAGGCCGCCGAGTGGGCGCTCACCAACAACGCACGCCTGGAGCTGGCCCACCAGCGCACTCTGGTGACGGGCCTGCACCTGGGCGCTGCGGACACCGACATGATGGCCTGGTACAACGGCGACAAGAGCGCCCCCGAGGCGATCGTCGCGGCGGCCCTCGACGGTCTTGAGGCACACCGGCCTGAGGTGCTCGCCGACGACTGGAGCCGTCAGGTGAAGGCATGGCTGTCCGAGGACCCGAATGTCATCTACCGTGAAGCGGCGGCCGCCCTCACGGTCTGACGTGCTGCGCCTGTAGGTCACGGCGCCCGCGGCCGTGACCTACAGGCGCGGCCCGTACGTTGAGCCGCACCCGCCAGCAGGGTGTGGTACAGCGAGACCAGAGCGAGGTGGCGTAAGCCCAGGTCCTGCGGCTATGGCCACGCCCGACTACTCAACGAACTCTGGGGTTATCTCACATATGCCTCCGGCGGGGGGCCTCAGGGTCCGGGATGATCGCCATAGGGCCAGGAGATCAGTGGCTGAGGTGGAAGCCTGATCTTCCCGCCACCGTCGCCCAGGACAAGCCGAGCAGACCAGCGGCCAGAGGTGAAGGTCGTTCTTCCAGTGGGGAGCTCCACTTCCCTGACGGATGGACGACGGCGACGAGACGATCAGGCGGGGCCAGGCTTATGCCTGCGACATGACGACAAGTAGTCTCGCCGTATGGAGCGTCGATCACCGCTGATCACACAGATCTCCTGGGGCCATACGGTGGTCGAGGGTCTGGGCGAAGGCAAGGACTTCAAGCTCTACCCCGGTGGTGGACGGCCCTGGGACTGGAACGAGACCGGCACACGGCACACGCCCGGCATCCAGCCTGCAGACGTCCAAGAACTCCTCCACAACGGCAGCCAAGCAATCGTTCTTTCCCGTGGCATGCGGCTGGTCCTTCAGACCTGCCCCGAGACGCTGGACCTCTTGATGGAGAAAGGCGTCGAGATCTATGTGGAGGAGACGACGGCCGCCGTCGAGCGTTACAACGCTCTGGCGGAGACCACCCCCGTGGGTGGATTGATCCACTCCACTTGTTGATCAGCGGCATTCCCCCCTCCACAAGATCCGGAACATACGTGGAATGGCTCGCTGACTCCTTCATCAGGCGGGCGACTCCGAGGAGGGCTGCTAGTTCGCCGCCGTCAACGCCGATGTGATGGTCACACCGCACGGCGGGCTGGAGGATGGCAAGGGCTTCTACGCCGACGCCAAGCGCCGCCTGGCCAGGTACGGTCGCGAGCCGCACCAGTCGAAGATCATGCCCGGCGTGACGTTCGCGCTGCGCGACGCCGAGGAGGAGGCTGCGGAGAACGCGGCCCCAGAAGCGCTCGTAGTTGCCGACAGTACAGCGAGCGCGGTTCGGCCCGGTCGAGGTACCGGACGCCGTTCACGTGACGACGGGTTTGACGAGCCAGAGCGGCGGCTGGCGCTCCCGCTCTGCGGCGATCTCCGGCGGCACGCCGGCGGGGTCCTCGATGACGGCCGCTTGGGTGATGGACCAGGGCTGGGGCGCTGCCGGCAGTTGGAACATGGTGACGCTCGGAATGTCGCGCACGCCGCGGTGCGGGCGGAGACCCCCAACCCCGCCCGCACGGTCTCGGGTCGTCAGGCGACGACGAGGGCCTCGGCCCGGAACTCGCGGCCGGCGACGATTTCGGAGACGAACCCGTCGGGGCCGACGGGGCGGTCACCGATCAGGGTGACCCGGTGCAGGGTGCGCTGGACATCGAGGTGGTCGAGGTCGGTCGGGGCGAGGTGAGCGGTGGCCCGGTTGTCCCAGAAGGCGACGCTACCCGGCTGCCAGCGGAAGCGGACGGTGTACTCGGGACGGGTGATCTGCTCGTACAGCAACTCCAGGACGCGACGGCTCTCCAGAGCCGAGAGGCCGACGATGTGGTCGGTGAAGCCCGGGTTGACGAACAGCGCCCGCTCACCGGTGTCGGGATGCACCCGCACCACCGGATGCACGGAGACCAGCAGGTTGTCGTTGATCCGCTTGACCAGTTTGCCGTCCTCGTCGGTGGTCTGGTGGCCGGCGAGGAAGCGGTGCTCGGCGCGCAGGCCGTCCACGAAGTCGCGTAGTGGCGCCGACAGGCCCTCGTAGGCGGCGACCAGGTTGGTCCACTGGGTGTCGCCGCCGAACTCGGGGACGGTCTCGGCGCGCAGGATCGAGGCGGCGGGCGGGTTGACGGCGGCGGTGACGTCGGTGTGCCAGCCGGAGTAGTAGGAGTACTGCCGCTTGCGGTACAGCTCGCGGTAGTTCGCGCCGTACCGTTCCTCGTAGCGGCGCGGGTCGATGGTGAGGATCTGCGGGAACTCCTCCGGCGGGGCGTCCTCGTGCGGGTGGGCGTGGGTGAGCTCGCCGAACTGGCGGGCGAAGGCGATCTGGGCGGCGTGGTCGAGGTTCTGTCCGCGGAAGAAGACCACCTTGTGGGCGAGCAGGGCCTGGCGGATCTCCTCGACCGTGGTGGGGTCGAGGGGGTGGGCGAGGTCGACGCCGGCGATCTCGGCGCCGATGTGCCCGGCGACGCGTTTGATGGCGAGGATGGACGAGGATGACATGGTGAAGTGCTCCCTGAAGCTTTGACGGGTGTTCGAGCGGAAACGGGGATGGCGGGACCCGGAGGTCACCGCATGGCACAGAGCGCGCTCGCCTGCCGTCTGAGATCGACGTGGAGGCGAGCCACCAGAAGCTCGCTGCTCTTCACAAACCAGATCGTGCATTCAGGAATTCATGTATGTCAAGTAGGAAATGTTGACTTTAGACATCCCTGCTCTTAGCTTCAGGGCATGACCGATCTCGATGTCACGGCCGACGTCCTGGTCGCGGGCGGCGGGCCCGCGGGCGCGTGGGCCGCGATCAAGGCCGCCGAGGCGGGTGCCGACGTCGTCCTGGTGGACAAGGGCTATCTCGGCACGAGCGGTGCCACGGCCGCCGCCGGCACCGGCGTGTGGTACGTCGATCCCGACCCTGCGGCGCGCGAGGAAGCGATGGCCTCCAGGGAGGCCCTGGGCGGCTACCTCGCCGACCGGAGCTGGATGGCCCGCGTCCTCGACCAGACCTACGCCAACATGAACGAGCTGGCCGAGGTGAGCCGCTACCCCTTCCCCGTGGGCGATGACGGCCATCAGATCAGGCGCGGCCTGCAAGGCCCCGAGTACATGCGCCGCATGCGCATCCGCGCACGCCGCTCGGGGGTGCGCGTGCTCGATCACAGCCCCCTTACCGAGCTGCTGGTGGACGCGGAGGGCGCGGTCGCAGGCGCGGCCGGTTACCGCAGGCAGCACGACCGGTCCTATGGGGTACGCGCGGGTGCGGTGGTGCTGGCCACCGGCGGCTGCGCCTTCCTCAGCAAGGCACTCGGCTGCGACGTCAACACCGGCGACGGGGCGCTGCTAGCCGCGGAGACCGGGGCCGAGCTGTCCGGCATGGAGTTCTCCAACGCCTATGCCATCGCCCCCGAGTTCACCTCGGTGACCAAGACCGCCTTCTACTCCTACGCCACCTTCTACCACGCCGACGGAAGTGTCCTGGAAGGCGCGGGCAGCACGCGCGGCCGGTCCGTGATCGCGCGGGCGCTGCTGTCCGAGCGCGTCTTCTGCCGACTCGACCAGGCCGGGGAAGAGATCAGACAGACGATGCGGCTGGCCCAGCCCAACTTCTTCCTCCCCTTCGACCGCCAGGGCATCGACCCCTTCGCCGAGCTGTTCCCTGTCACGCTGCTGGCCGAGGGCACCGTGCGCGGGACCGGCGGCATCCGCCTCACCGGCTACGACTGCGCGACCTCCGTCCCCGGACTGTACGCCGCCGGTGACGCGGCCACCCGAGAGCCGATCTGCGGCGGCTTCACCGGCGGCGGCAGCCACAACGCGGCGTGGGCCATGTCGTCCGGCACCTGGGCGGGGCAGGCCGCCGCCCGTCACGCCCGCACGTCGGGCGCCCGCGCGGCCAGGCGCGCAGTGATCGGGGCCGGCGGCGCCGGGCTGCGGCCGACCGGCGCCGGCCGGGCCGGGCACCGCGAGATCGTCGAGGCGGTCCAGGCCGAGGTGCTGCCGTACGAGAAGAACTACCTGCGCCACGGCGACCGGCTCGCGCCCGCCCTGGCCTCGCTCGATGAGACCTGGACGCGGGCCAGGCAGGCCCTGCGCGCGGATGGCCCCGACGTCGTGCGCGCCCGCTCGGCGGCCGCGATGGCGGCCCACGCCCGCTGGATGTACGCCAGCGCGCTGGCCAGGACCGAGAGCCGCGGCATGCACAAGCGCGAGGACTACCCGGGTTCCGACCCGGCCCAGCACCACCGGCTGAGCTGCGGCGGGCTCGACGAGGTGTGGGTCGCGCCCGAGACCGGGCGGCCCCTGGCGGTGGCGTCGTGATCGAGATCGTGGTGCGCGACCGGTGCATCGCCTGCGACAAGTGCATACAGGTCTGCCCGACGGACGTCTTCGAGCGAGGGGATGACGGGGTGCCGCTGATTGCGCGGCAGGGTGACTGCCAGACGTGCTTCATGTGCGAGGCGTACTGCCCGGTGGACGCCCTCTACGTGGCTCCGGTCGCGCACCCGCTCCCGGAGCCGCCCGATGCGACGGAACTGGCCGAGCGGGGATTGCTGGGCGGTTACCGCGCGCAGATCGGCTGGGGGTACGGGCGCACCCCGGGTGCGCGGCGGGCGATCGGGCCGGTGCTGCCAGCGGCGTCGCAGGTGATCATCTCGTGACGCGGCGGCGTCCACGCCGTAGCCGGCGGCAGCCGTACGGCTGTGTGCTTGGTCAGAGTGCCGTCTTCCCGGCCACGCACGACAAGACCATTCGCTGACGAACATCGGAAAGGTTTCGGCTCATGCCTGTGGAGTTTCTCGGGATCGGCGGGACCAATGACGGCTCGGAGACCTCTCCGCGCTCGGGTTCCTCCTTCGACAAGCAGTACACGCTGCGGCTCGCGCGCGCCCACCAGGAGTACGGCTGGAATCGGGTGCTGTTCGCCTACGGCTCGGGCTCGCCCGATCCGGCGCAGGTGGCCGCCTACGTGGCGACCAGGGTCGAAGACCTGCAGATCCTGCTGGCGCACCGGCCGAACGTGTCCTACCCGACGTACGCGCTCAAGACCTTCGCCACCCTCGACCAGATCAGCGACGGGCGGCTGACGGTGCACTTCATCACCGGCGGTAACGACCACGAGCAGGGCAGGGAGGGCGACGTCCTGACCAAGGACGAGCGTTACTCCCGGACCAGGGAGTACATCCAGATCGTCAAGAAGGGCTGGACGTCGAGGGAGCCGTTCGACCACGAGGGCGAGCACTACTCGTTCAGGGATTTCGTCTCGGACGTGTTCCCGCTGCAGCAGCCGCGGCCCAGGGTGTCCTTCGGTGGATCGTCGGAGGCCGCCTACGCGGCGGGCGGGGCGGAGGCCGACATCTACTGCCTGTGGGGTGAGCCGCTGGCCGAGACGGCACAGCAGATCGCCTTGGTGAAGCAGGCGGCGTTGCGAGCGGGGCGAAGTGACGTGCCCAAGTTCCAGGTGGCGTTCCGGCCGATCATAGCGCCGACCGAGGAGCTGGCCTGGGAGAAGGCCCGGCGCATCCTGGGGGATCTGCACAGGGTGGGGGCGAACCGGCGCCGGTTGTCCGGCCCGCCGCAGAACGCCGGCTCGCAGCGGCTGCTCGAGGTCGCGGCCAAGGGGGAACGGCACGACCGCGCGTTGTGGACGCCGACCGCCGCGGCCACGCAGGGTGCGGGCAACTCGACGGCGCTCGTCGGCACCCCCGAGACCGTCGCCGAGGCCCTGCTGGACTACTACGACCTGGGCGTCGAGATCCTCTCGGCCCGGGGCTACGACATCCTGGACGACGCCATCGACTTCGGGCGGCATGTGATCCCGCTGGTCCGTGAGGGGGTAGCCGAACGGGACCGGCAGCGGGCACCGCTGAGCCGGGTCGCGCCATGACCGCGCCCGATATCGGTGGCTCCGGTCGGCTGGGAGGAGGCGATGAACGTTCGGGGAGTCCAGCTGAGCGGTGAGCACGTTGCCGGTGCGGACGACGCCGACGTGGTCCGGCTGGGCACGGAGGACGTGCCGGAGATGCTGGATCTCGTCAGGCGGACGAAGCCGGGCCCGTTCCGGCCGCGTACCATCGAGCTCGGCGTCTACCTCGGCCTCAGGTCCGGCGGCGTGCTGGTGGCGATGATCCGGAACCGGGGCGAGACGCCGTTCCTGCACGCGTCGGCCGCCGATATCGGCGCGATCCGCCTGTACGAGCGGCTCGGCTTCCGCCTGCGCCGCACCCCGGACTTCCGCGCCGTACGTGTTCCGGCGCTGGATCCGTCCCAGGGTACCCCGGTGCCGATCACATAACCGACGCGACGGCCGCGGCGCGACCACGGCCGTCGGCACCAGCCGCCCGTTGTTCTGGCCCCGTCCAGAAGGAACGGGGCCGAACATGGGTCTTCAGTGGTCTTCCTGGTACGACCTACGAGAACAGTCGTGCGGCGTGACGTAGAGCGTAGGCTGCGACCTGGCGGCCCAACCTCACCCCGGCCTGGTCGGCGGAGCGGGTGTGGATACCCGACCAGACCCGGGCGTCGACGTTCTCGTCGGTCAGGACCTTCCATGTGGTGTAGGTGCGAGTGACCCCGGGCGCGGTCGGGCTCGTGAGCTCGAACGGTTCGCGGGAGTGGGAGCCGACCAGTGCGGTCAGCACCTGCTCGGCGGCACCGGCGTAGGTGTTGTGGCCGCTCGGGTAGTCGGGGTGCGACGGCGTGGTGTGCAGTGGTGTCCAGGCTGGATCCGAGGGGATGGAGGGGTGGCCGGTGTCGACGGCGCGAAGCGCGGTGACCGGGCGCCATCTCACATAGGCGTATTTGGTATCCGAAGTGGCGATCTGGGTGTCCACCAGAGCGACATGGAAGAGCGCGACGAGTTCGGTCTTGCTCGATGCCGGCAGGCGGGACTGGACGAGGGCGGCACGCAAGACGCCGTTGTAGACGGTCAGTGAGGACCCCAGCCAGAACTGCGCGATGTCCGTCTGGGCCTGCGTGCGTGCGATGCTGTTCGCCGCGCCGTAGTCGCGTACTTCCTCAAGGTCGGCCCGATATTCCGGAGAGCTGAGCTTGGGAGGAGGCCCTGGCCGGAACCGGTCGACGCGGCCCAAGAGGAAGGGTCTGGCAAACCTCGTGCCCGCTTGAAGGGCCGGTCCGAGAGCCGGCGGCGTGGGCTGCCAGACTCCGGGCGCGGCTTGCGGGACCGGGTACGGCGGGTTGACCGACGCCGGGTCCAGGCCGTCATCGGTTCGTTCGGTGAGCAGCGCCGTCGCCTCCTCGGCTCCGGCCGCCACACCCCGATCCTTGGACGGGCCGGCGGGGATGCGCGCCAGCGTCGCCGCGAACGCAGCGTCCAACTCGGCGGCGCGGGCCGGAATCAGGCTCACGAGTGAGGTGCGGACCGCGGAGGCGAGCGCGGCGTCCTGGAAGGCGCGCAGGCGGGGACCGGATCGCAGGGCGCGGGCGGCGGACACCCAGCTGATGGCCCACGCGCGGCTGTTGGTGACCTGTGTGGAAGACCCGGCGGCGGCGATGGTGTCGGCGGTGACGTCGTACCATTCCACCGCCACGTCGACGTCGCGCGGGCCCGATGTCCGCGCTGTCGACGCGGAGGTGGCTGTGCCGCTCAAGGCCGTGCTGGTGGCGAGCACGGCCACAGTGACGGCGGAGCGCAGCCGGTGAGGCGGAGTGTTTCGCGTGCGGGGTGAAGGCGTTGACAAAGCGAGGCGTCCTTTCTGAGCGGCACAGGGATGCGGTCGGTCTGAGCCTTCGGCTGTGGCATCAGGCATCGGCGCTCATCCGCGCAACAGCGGTAGGAGCCGGTCGCCCTGACGCTTGATCTCTGGCAGATAGGGGGTGTCGGAGAGCACGAAGTGGGTGATGCCGAGTGCCTGGTATTTGCGCAGCGACTTCGCCACGTCCTCGGCCGAGCCGACCAGCCAGGTGGTGCCCGCGCCGCCGCCGCCGAACTTACCTGGGGTGGTGTAGAGGTTGTCGTCGAGAACCTCTCCGCGTGCGGCCAGGTCGAGCAGCCGTTCCTGGCCGACGGCGGTGAACCGGTTGGGGTCGCGTGCGATGCCGCCGTTCGCCATCTGCACGACCTTGGCCTCGGCGTCGGCCCAGGCCTGTTCGGTGGTGTCCCGCACCAGTGTGGTGACCCGCAGCCCGAACTCCAGCGGAGGGTGCTCGCGTCCGAGCTTCTCGCTGAGCTCCTTGAGCCGCTCGATCCGCTCCCCGATGCCGTCGAGCGGCTCGCCCCAGAAGAGCTGGACGTCGGCCTCCGTGGCGGCCACCTTCTCGGCGGCTTCCGAGGCGCCGCCGAAGTAGAGCCGGGGGTGCCGGCGCTCGCCCCGGACGACTGTGCGCGGCACGACGGTGGAGTCGGTGACGGTGAAGTGCTCGCCGTGGTAGGTGACGTTCTCCTCGGTCCACAGCTTGCGTACGAGCTGGAGGAACTCCTTGGTGCGGGCGTAGCGGTGGGCCCGGTCGCCTTCGCTGTCGCCGTACGCCGCGAGGTTGTCCTTGCCCGACACGATGTTGATCAGCACCCGTCCCCCGCTGAGATGGTCGAGGGTCGCGGCGGCGGAGGCGAACTTCGCCGGATGCCAGTAGCCGGGCCGGACGGCGATCAGCGGCTGGAAAGTCGTCGTCCGCGCGGCCAGGGCGGTGGCGACCGTGAAGGTGTCGGGCCGTCCCCAGCCGGTGCCGATGAGCGCCCCTCCCCACCCGTGCTCCTCGAGGGCCTTGGCCTGGCTGGTGAGGGTCTCCAGGCTGTTGTGATCCTCGACGACGACGTCGCCGCGGTGCCCGGGCTGCGCTTGGTTGGGGATGTACCAGAGGAACTGGAGATTCATCAGTCGGTCTTCCTGCTCGGTGGTCCATTGACTCAATCGCTCTCCAAAGCCCACTCTTCATGTAGGTAATTGGTTGCTTCGATACTCCGGGCGCGAGATTGACTTCGCTTTCTTCGCCGGCGCGCTGTGTCAGCGCTGATCGTGTACCGCTCGAATAGTGAGTTACGGGATTTCAGCTGTGGTCAGGCGGCATGGTGGTATTCGCTGATCACGCCGGTGACGACGGGTTTTCGGCGGACGGTTCGCCGGTTCTGTCGGCGCTCGCCGTCGGTGGCGCCGCCCTGGGGCACATCGGGACCAGGCCTGCGGCGCCCAGCTGGTGCGGTTGCCGCTGGACGGGCTGCGGGCCCGTACCGTCACGAAACCCGAGTCGTTTCGTGACTCGTCCTCACTGTCACGTCACCAGATCCCCGCTTCGCGGCACTGCGGGGAACGCGGGGCGCCACTGCCGGAGCGGGCTACGGGGCGGCCACCGCTGCTGCGGCCCGACCTGCCGTCAGCGCGCTATCCGGCGCCGTCTCGCCGGTTGGCGATGCCACTCGCTTCGCGGTCGCCGTTCGCCACGCAGGTAGGTCACCCAGCGCTGAAGGCGAGTGATGCCGCCGCCGGCCGGGCGCGCACGGCGTACGGGGCGACCGCGACGCCGAGGGCCGCCACGCCCGCGCCCAACCAGAACAGCGCGTTGAAGGCCGAGCCTGGCACGGCCACAGCGCGGCCCCCCTTCAGCGGGGGGACGATGGCCCGAACGGGCGGTCGCCGCGCAGAGTGATGCGGTGCATGACCCGGTGGGCGGTGCCGTAGTCGCGGTTGGCGTAGTGGGATGTGCTGCGGTTGTCCCACATGGCCACGTCGCCGAGGCTCCAGCGGTGGCGGATGATGTGCTCCGGCTTGGTCAGGTGAGCGTAGAGCAGGTCGAGGATGTGACGGCTCTCAGCCTCGGAGACGCCGACGACGTGCGAGGTGAAGCCGGGGTTGACGAACAGGCCCTTGCGTCCGGTCTCGGGGTGGACGCGTACGACGGGGTGCTCCACCGGGTCCAGCCGGGTGACGACCTCGCCGTCCCAGACGCTGCCCTTGCCGCCGCGCCGCTGGGCCAGGTAGTAGCCGAACTCCCGGTTGCCGTCGTGCACCGCGGTGAGCTGGTCGGCCAGTTCCCGTACGGGCGCGGCAAGGGAGTCGTAGGCGAGCTGGCTGTCGGCCCAGCTCGTGTCCCCGCCGGTGGGAGGCAGGACCACGGCACGCAGGATCGAGCCGAGCGGTGGGCGGGGCATGAAGGTGACGTCGGTGTGCCAGACGTCGGCGAAGCCGTTGTCGGCGCTGTCGAGCGCGTAGATCTCCGGGTGTGCCTCGTCCACGCCGCCGACGACGGGGTGGGATGCGGTCAGCTCGCCGAGGCGGCGGCCCAGGGTGACCTGTCCGTCCTCGTCGAGGGTCTGCCCGGAGAAGAAGAGCACCTTCCGCTGGACGAGCGCGGCTCGTACCGCGGCCAACTCCTCGTCGGCGGCGGTCGCCAGGTCGAGCCCTTCTATCTGAGCGCCGAAGTGCGGTCCGAGCGGGCGCAGGGTGAGCTTGGCGGCCAGGGGTGTGGACATGTGCGCTCCTGTTCTGTGGTGGTCATCCGGCGGCGTCGCGGACGGCATGACTGACGGTGGCACGCAGGGCCGTGTACTCGGGGAGGGCGCGGAGCTCGTCGGGCTCCAGGCCGGTGCGGGGCAGAGGGACGTCGAGGTCGAGGGCGATCTGGCCGGGCCTGCTGGTGAGCACGACGACGCGGCTGCCGAGGAAGACCGCCTCTTCGACGCTGTGGGTGACGAACACGGAGGTGCGGCCCGTCTGCTCACTGACCCGGCGCAGGTCCTCCTGCAGCCGCTCGCGGGTGAGCGCGTCCAGGGCCGCGAACGGCTCGTCGAGCAGCAGCAGCGGATTGTCGCCCGCCAGCGCCCTGGCGATGGCCACGCGCTGTTGCTGACCACCGGAGAGCTGCCAGGTCCGGCGGTGGGCCACGTCGTGCAGGCCGACCCGTTCCAGGAGCTCCGGCACCCGGCGGGCGCGTTCCTCGCGGGGGACGCCGGCGTAGCGCAGCGCGAGCCCGACGTTGCCGCCCACGCTCTTCCAAGGGAACAGCCGGGGCTGCTGGAACACGATCCCGGCGCCGGCGCCGGGCACCGGCAGAGCTCCGGCGGTGCGGACGACG
The DNA here is from genome assembly GCF_040605905.1 of Nonomuraea sp. NPDC005501. Classification (NCBI taxonomy): domain Bacteria; kingdom Bacillati; phylum Actinomycetota; class Actinomycetes; order Streptosporangiales; family Streptosporangiaceae; genus Nonomuraea; species Nonomuraea sp. NPDC005501. Next base: position 12,267 of record NZ_JBEXDT010000109.1, read on the forward strand.
CCGGCGGTGGGCCGCTCGAAGCCGGCGATCAGGCGCAGCAGCGTGCTCTTGCCGGAGCCGGACGCCCCGACGATCACGAGGAACGAGCCCCGGGGGACGTCCAGCGAGATCGGGCCGAGCGCCGTCACGGCGTCCGCACCCGTCCCGTACACGTGCACGACCTCCTCCACGTGGACGGCGGTTTCCGTACCGAGCTCAAGGGGTGAGGACATCGGGCAGGCCCTTGTTGTAGATGGCGTTCCGCACGGCCGCCAGATCGGGGACGGCTTCGATCTTCTGCAGGTCCTTGAGGAACCGCGCGGCGCTGACGAGGTTCTCGGCCAGCGCGCCCGGCCGCTCCGGTGTGCCGAGCCATTCGGCGGAGGCCAGGTCGGCGGGCTTGAGGAAGACGCCCTGGGTGAGCTGGTCCTCGGCGTCCTCCTTGGTCAGGTTGAGCTCGGCGGCGACGGCCGCGGCGGCCTCGGCGCGGTTGTCGGTGATGAGCTGTAGAGCCCTCGCCTCGGCCTTGCGCCAGGCGTCCACCGCGTCCGGGTGCGCCTTGAGGAACGTGGTGGACACCACCCCGAGGTCCAGCGTGGGCTTGCCGGCCGTGGCCAGCTCCCGGCTGGTGACCAGGACCTTGCCGTCCTTCTCCAGCTCCTTCAGGGTGGGCAGCCAGGTGTAGGCGGCGTCGATGTCGCCGCGCGTCCAGGAGGCGAGGATGTCCTGCGGTTCGAGGTCGACGATGGTCAGCTCCGACTCGCGCACCCCCGCCCGGTCGAGCGCGGCCAGCAGGCTGTAGTGGGAGGTCGAGGCGAACGACGTGGCGACCTTCTTGCCGCGCAGGCCCTCGATCGCCGACACGCCGCTGTCGTTCCTGACGACCAGGGCCTCGTTGTCGCCAGCCACGTCGAGCACGAACGCCACCTGGTACGGGATGTTCAGCGGGGCCGACAGTCCGCGGGCCACGGGGCTGGAGCCGATGGCGGCGATGTCCACGCTGCCGGCCACGAAGGCGGTGTTGATGCTGGCGCCGGAGTCGAACTTCGTCCACTGGATCCGGTAGCCGGGCAGCGCCTCCTCCAGCCACCTCTTGTTCTTGACGATGAGGTCGCCGCTGGGGAACGCCTGGTAGGCGAGGCGGATGCGGTTGGCCGCCGCGTCGTCACCGCCTCCCCGGGACGCGGTACCGTCACCGCAGGCGGCCAGGACCGTGATCAGCACGAAGGACAGCAGGAATCTCAGACGCATGGCGGCTTCCTCAGGAGGGACGTGCGGCGGGTCACGAGCGGCCCCGCCAGGGGATGAGCCGTTTCTCCGCGACCCGCAAAAGGCCGTCGATGAGCAGGCCCGACAGGCCGATGGCCAGCAGTCCCAGCACCACGACGTCGGTCTGCAGGTAACGCTGGGCGTCCCGCACCATGCCGCCGATGCCGGGCACGCCGTTGACCGTCTCGGCGGCGACCACGGACGAGTACGCGATGCCGACGGCCAGGCGCACGCCGGTGAAGATCTCCGGCAGGGCGTTGGGCAGCACCACGTCCCGGATGACGTCGCGCCGCCTGGCGCCCAGCGCCCTGGCGGCCTCGACCAGGTCGGACGGCGCGCCGTGCACCGCGGCGGTGGTGGCCACCGCCGCCGGCGGCAGTGCCGCGATCGCCAGCAGCCACAGCTTGGGCGTCTCGTCGATGCCGAACCAGATGATGAGCAGGCTGAAGTACGCCAGCGGTGGTAGCGCCCGCACGAACGTGACCACCGGCTCGGCCACGACGCGGATCCACGGCACGGTGCCGAGCACGACGCCCACGACGAGTCCGCCTGCCACGCCGATCGCGGATCCGATGAGGATGCGCCGCAGGCTGATCCCGAGGTGCTCGACGAGCAGGCTGCCGCTGTAGCCGCGGATGCCGTCGTGCGTCGTGGACAACCGCAGGAGCTGCTCCCACACGGCGCCGGGGGAGGGGATGAAGGAGGGGTTGGCCGCCGCGGTCGCGGCGAGCTGCCACAAGCCGAGGAGTGCGGCCGCGGCGAGCACGCGCACCACGATCCTGCGTGTCGCCGGTCGCCGTCGCCGGGTGGCTGACTCCGGTCCGCCGTCGGGAACGGCGGTCGAGGGGGCGGCCGTCGAGGTGGACGAGGTCGCCGTCTCAGACGGGCTCATGACCACGAAGCTACGGCGGCACCTCGCTAAAGTCAACTTTTCCTACTAGTTTTAAGGGTTATACCGCGAGCTGTGGATCGTCAACGACTACGAGAGCAGCGAGGTCATTGCGACCTGGCCGCCCTCGGCGTCCGGCTCGACGTCTCACCGGGGCCCGAGACAGCGCTGCGCGCCGTGCTCGGCACCCCGCTCGGCCACATGACCCTGAGGTGATCATGACCACCCTTCGCGAACACCTGTCGCACAAGCGCACCGCGCTGATGGCCCGCCGCGTGGCCCCCGCGTCCGGGCCGGTACCGCTGCACGCCCACGTCACCGCGGAGGGCCGCAGCGGAATCCGGCGCATCAGGATCAGGGACCACCAGCTCATCCGTGACAGCGGCCCCGACGTCGCCGGCTGCGACCTCGGCCCCGCCTCGCCCGAGCTGCAGGCCGGCGTGCTCGGGAGCTGCGTGACCCACATCTTCCTCATCAAGGCGGCCGAGCTGGAGGTGCCCCTGGACGCGCTCGAGGTGGACGTGCGCGCCGAATACGACCCCAGGGCCCAGCAGCCGGGCGAGAGCGGCGTCCCGGTGCACCCGCTCAGAAGCCGATCGGCTCACGCACCAGCACGACCGTGGCCCGCTCCGGCAGGGCCTCGCGCTCGACGATGAGGATCTTGCCGATGAACGACGACTGCCCGAACTCCTGGAGGCGCCGGTGCTCGCGCGGCAGGCTGTACGAGCGGACCCGCCGCAGCGCCGTCTCCAGGTCCGGCACCACCTTCTGGGCGCCGGCCACCCAGACGACCTTGCGGGCTCCCGACGCGTACGGCGCGAGCTGGCTGCCGCTGGCCGAGGCGATGACCAGGTGGCCCTCCTCCGTCACCGCGTGCACGCTGCCCACGACGTACTCGGCCGTGGCGCCGAGACGGACGACCGCCTGCACGTCGCCCTTGGGGTCCTCGGCCCCGGCCCGGACGGAGGCGAACCGGCCCGACTCGTCGAGGTCCGCGGCGATGCCGGACAGCCGGAGCGTCTCGCTGGAGGTGGTGAAGACGCTCTCGTCGCCGGGGATCAGTCCGGTGACGAGCTCGCGGGCCTCGGCGGCGCTGTCCACGACGTGCACGATGAAGCCGTTGTCGCGCAACGCGGCGGTCGCGCGGTCCAGTTGCCCGGCGGGCGCGGGGGCGGCGAACGTCTCGTCGGGCACGACAGTTTGCACGGACATGATGTATCCCCTGAGATGAGGGATGGTTCCGACTGGTAACCGGCACCATTCTGAGTAACGCTGAATTCCTACCGGAAGTAGGCACTTTTTTCTGCCTCAGTGAAGCGGAGGGAACCCATGAACACCGACGGACCCGCCAGCGGCGCGAGCTCCGTGCTCAAGGCGCGCGACGAGACGACCTGCCAGGTACGCGACGTCCTGAACCGTGTGGGGGACAAGTGGACCCTGGCGGTCGTCAACGAGCTCGGAGCCGGCCCGCGCCGCTTCAACGAGCTCAGGCGCACCGTTCCCGGCATCAGTCAGCGCATGCTGACCGCCACTCTGCGCGTGCTCGAACGCGACGGGCTGGTCACCCGCAGCGTGTACGCCGAGGTGCCGCCCCGCGTCGACTACGAGCTGACCCCGCTCGGTCGCACGTTGCTCGAGCGGGTCTGGGGGCTGATCGACTGGGCCGTTGAGCACCACGACGACATCGAGGGTGCCCGCGGCCGCTACGATGCCCGGCGCGCGCCTGACGGGTCTCAATAAAACCTACGGAAATAATCGGAAGTGCCATAGTCCCGGCCATGAGCTTGGCCGAGATTCGCCCCATGAGCGCTCGTGCCCACTCTCCGGTGACGGCCGCCATCTCGACCGCGCGCTGGATCAGGTCCGCCGCCGTGGACGACGAGCACGGCAGGCACTGGCGGGCCAACCTCCACCGGCACGGCAGGTCGGCGCTGCGGCCGCGCCCCGGTCCCTGTACTCGGGAGCGGCCGGGGTCGTGCTGTGCTTGCTTGGATCTGGCCGCCGCCACCGGGCACAAGGCGTACCTGGAGGACGCGCGGCGCGGTGCGGAGTGGCCGGCGGCCACCTGGCGGCGGGAGGACGACCTGACGCTGCACCACGGGCTGACTGGCGCGATGATCGCAGAGGCCGCTACCGCACTTCCTATGCGGCTCCAAGCAGCGCGAGCGGCTGCTCGGCACAGGCGTCCAACGGCTGCTCGCCACCTATCCGGGTGCCGCCCACCACGGCGGGTCACCCAGCCTGGTCCTGATCCGCAACGGCCCGGCCAACTCCAGATCCCGTACGGCCGGCGCGATCGCGTCCTCGACCCCCGAGTGCAACGCCTGCTCCACGGCGGATAGCGCCCTGTCGATCTGGCCCCAGCGCTCCTCCGCAAGCTGCCACTGCGAGACCTGCCGCAAGACCTCCGCCACCCCCGCGCGCTCTATAGGCGCCATCGTAGGAGCGACGGTCAAGCCGCGATACCACCAGAACAACAGCTGGCCGCCTGGCTCTTCAGAGGTGATCATCACACGATGCGGCAGTGACGCGCGCTCACTCATCCGGCACTCCCGCGCGCAGTCGAAGCGCCTGCTCACCGCAGTCTCACCCACCCATGGTCACGATTTGATGCCACTTACCAGACTCTCGACCTGCCGCGATCACCATAGGTGACCGATATCGCGTCGATGATCATTGGTGACTACTGATCGTCGATATTGACCTGAGATGTCCCCATCTGGCTTGATCAGGGCGTTTCGCCTTCTTCACCTCTCATGAGCGGAGATCCACGTGCGCCTCTTACCCGCGATACGTCGCAGGTCCACCGCATCATGGCCAGCCGCGCTCGGTGGCGTTCTGGCCTTGACCGCCGGTCTCCTCGTCACCCTGGCCCCCACGGCCTCGGCCGAGGATTCCATGACCGACCTCGGGGCCTTCGCCTATGGCGGCGACCTCGTGGTCGGAGGCGACAAGGTCGTCGTGTCCATCGACAATCGCATCGTTGTCGCCGACACCTCCGGCGAGGTCCAGGGGACCATCACCGGCGTGTCCGGCGCCTCCGGCCTGGCCATGACGGCCGACGGCACCCGCGTGTACGCGGCGCTGCAGGGCTCCAAGGAAGTGGCCGAGATCGACACCGCTACGCGGGAGATCACACGCCGCATCGACCTCGCCGCCTACGGATGCCCCTTCAGCCTGGCACTCACCGGCGAACGGCTGTGGATCGGCTACGGCTGCGACGCCACCGGCGTCCTCGGCTTCGATCTGTCCGCACCGACGTCCCAGCCGGCAGTGGCCGACACCTCCCTGCTCAAGTCGTCCCCGTACATCGCGGCAGCTGGAGACACGCTGGTGGTCGGCGAATTCACGGGCAGCCCGGCCGACCTGTTCGTCTACGACGTGAGCGGGGCCGCTCCCGTCCTGCGCGGCGAGATCGACGGACACACCTACAGCAACTACAGGCTGGAAGACATCGCGGTCACCCCGGACGGCTCGCACATCATCTCGGCATTCGCGCTCCCGGACGCCTTCACCATGTGGGACGCCACCACCTTGGCCAAGGTGCGCGACTACGAGAAGGGGCCCGAGGCCGAGGGATACCCGCGCTCCGTCGCCGTCAGCCCGGACGGCACCTACATCGCGGGCGGACGCACGGGGGGCGTCGGGATGACGCTGTACGACAGGGCCTCGGGCACCACGGTCTACGCCATGAACCCCCCACAAGGCGAAATGGTGAGCGGAAGCGCCGCGTACGCCGGCCGGGACGTCTACAGTCTGGTGAAGTCGGACACCGGCCACCTCTACCTGTGGCGGCTCCACGACGTGACCCTGCCGGCGAGCACGCTGACGTTGACGGCGGAGCCCGGCGGGACAGCCCAACAACCGCTCACCATGACGGGGCGACTGACGTTCGCCGACGAAACGGCCTCGGGCGTGCAGCCCCTCGTCGTGACCCGCAAGCTGCCCGACGGCACCACTGCGGAACTGCCCGGCGTGACGACCGCCGCGGATGGAACCTTCACCCTCAACGACACGCCCCCGACCGGCGGGCAGACCACCTACACCGTGCTCTGGAAGGGCGACGGTGAGCACCGCTGGAGCAAGGCCTCGGTCACCACAGCGGTCAGATACAAGGCCGGGCTCACGCTGACGGGGCCGACCAACGCGATCGCTGGCACGACACTGGTCTTCAGCGGAACGTCGCAGGCCGATGGCACCACTCCGCCGAGGAGGGTCTGGATCACCGTCCAGCCCGTTCGCAACGCCGACGGTGGCGACACCGCCTCGTGGCGGGCGTGGATCGGCGACTTCGGGTCGTACCGGTTCACCGACACGCCGGAAGCGGGGGAGTACACCTACACCGTACGGTGGGCTGGCGACGCCCGTACCGGACCAGCGGAGGCCAGCCAGGTCGTCACCGTCGAAAAGCCGAACGACTGACCCGAGACGCCGCCCGGCGTAACCTCTGAGGCTGGCTGAGTCAGACGCTGAGCTCCCGCCCCAGCGCGGACGCGGCGTTCAGCACCAGCCGGGCCGTTTCCCGGGCGGCTTCGTGGGCCACCTCCGGCAGCACCGAGACGTAGGTGTCGACGGTCAGCACGATGCTGGCGTGCCCCAGCATCGCGTGCACCACCTGCAGATCAGTGTGCGCGGCCAGCGCCAGCGTCGCGGCGCCATGTTGCAGCTCGTGCAGCCGGATCGGCGGCAGCCCGGAGGCGGCCATCAGCCGGCGGAACCGGCCGGTGAGGTAGTCCGGCCGTAGTGGCGCGCCGTCCGTGGTGGTGAACACGAAGCCCGAATCCTGCCATTCCGCCCCCGCCGTCGCTCTCACCTCCTCCTGCCGCTCGTGGTGCCAGATGAGCACCCGCACGGTCTCCGCGTCCAGGCCCACCACCCGGCAGCTGGCGGCGCTCTTCGGCGGGCCGACCACGACCTGGCCGTCGGCGTGCACCCGCTGCTGCGTCAAAGGTGGGGGTGTCGGGCGAGGTAGTCCTGGAGTTCGCGGTGGCGAAACTGGTAGGCGATGCCGGCGATGCGGATCAGTCCGGTGTCGGTGTAGCACCAGTGCAGAAAACGGCTCAGCCTCCACGGCAGCAGCCGCGCCATGCAGAGCATTAGGAGCAGGTACCGCAGTCCGGCGTTTCCTGGACCGCCTATTGCCACCATGTAGAGCCCGAAGGCCAGTGCGGTGGGGCTGGCTGTCGCGGCGGCCTCGATCCCGTCGAGGCCGCCCGGGTTGAGCTCACTGGCGGTGCCCGCTCCCAGCCCCACGGACAGTCCTAGCAGGAGCAGGAACGCTGATCCGCTGGCAAGGTTGTCGCGGACGATGTCACGGGGGGTGGCGACGGGCTTGTAGCCGGGGATCATCAGCGAGCCTGCCAGGCTCAGGAGTAATCCGATCAGGAGCCCTGCCGCAAGCCCGGTGGCGAGGCCGGCCACTCCGTTCCCGGTCGTGGCTCCGCCCCAGAGCCCGAACAGGGGGCAGACCACGTATCCGGCCACGATTGCGGTGGGGGACTTCATCTGGGCCAGGTTGATGTGAGTGAGGCGGGGCCACACTTCCAACCAGGCGATGAGGCTGCCGCCACCCCCTAGGCCTATCGCGGCTATGGTGCCGATCGTGATGCCGTCGTGGCCGAGCGACAGTGGGAACACCGGCACCATGACCGCCGTGATGAGCGCGATGACACCGAGGCCGAGGACGCGTGAGCGGTTCCCCGCCAGCGGCCACAGCTCGTGCAGGACGAGGTCGGTGCCGGACAGCGTGCGGCCGTCCAACGGGGGCCGGATCATATTGGTGTCCAGATAGCGGGCCAGGACCGCCAGCCAGTTGTGGACGTGGCCTGTCCGGTAGCGGCTCTTCGCGCCTGGCGGGGTGGTGGCCGCGATGGCGGCAGGAATGAACAGACTGAGCAGGTGATCGCGGATTTGATCAGGGTCTGTGGCGGTGTCGGCCTGGTCGGCGAGGTGCGCCAGTTCGGCGGGGTCGCGCAGGTAGGCCCCGGTGTCGGATCGTTGCTGGTAGGCGGTGAGGGCCAGGGTGAGTCGCCAGGGCGTGGCCAGTGCCTCCGCCAGCGGGTGGCCGGGCTGGGTGAGCGCCTCCAGTACCGGCTGCCAGCGCGTTCGCTGATGCGTGCCGGCGACTGCCTCGATGAAGGTCCATGTCTGGTCCGCGGTGACAGCCGAGAGAGTGACGCGGGCCGCGTCGTGTGCCCAGGTGTCGCCGGCCATGAGCGCGTCGTAAGAGGTTGACCGGCAGGTCAGCACCAGCCGGGCCTTCCCGCGCCCGCGCTGGTAGGCGTTCAGCGCCCGCAGTGCCTCGCCCGCGCGTGAGCCGTAGCCGGGCTCGGGTTCGGGGTCCATCTCGTCCAGGCCGTCGATGACCGGGAGCACCCGATCGGCCCGCAGCAGGGCCCGCGCGGTGGCCTTGGACAGGTCGAAGGTGCGTACCAGGTGCGCTGCCAGCCAGTCGTCCACGCTCGTCTGAGCGTCCCAGGCCGCGGCGGACACGCGGACTGGGATCGGATCGTCGGGTCTGCGGTCGTCGTCGGTGAGCAGGCCCAGTATCAACTCGATCGCGAGCACCGTCTTGCCGGAGCCGGCGTCTCCGGTGATCACCAACCGCTGCGGCCTCAGCTTCCGGAAGTACCCTGCCACGTTCGCCACCGTCCCCTCGGACGCGGCTTCGCCGACGTTGTGGCCAGGTGCGGGAGTGAGGATGAAAGCCACATCGATCGTGCGGTCCTGCCGGCCTAGCAGCTGCATCCGCTGTGCGGTCTCGGAGGTCACGACTGCTCTTTCGAGCCTCTGTGCCCACAAGTCCACATCGGTGTCGGTCACTTGCTTGGCCCGGACCGCCTGCCATCCCGACCAGATCGACACCGCCAGCGACAGCGCTGACATCATGAAACTGGCAGGGTCGACGTCACCCCACCCCACATCCCTTAAACCCATCCAGGCGAAGACGCCGGCCACCATGAGCAGCAGCCCGCACGCCCACATCCACACCCGGCCAGACCTGCGATCCTCACCCATAAATGACCATCATCGGCATGGGGGCGCCCTCGCGCATCAAAGTCCGGCCAATCGCCATCTGCCTTGCACATCTACGCGGCGCCAGGCCGTGGTCGTGCTCCCTCGCCCAGTACGCCGTCAGCGGCGAGGTGGCGATGCCGTCAGGGTGGGGGGCACGGTGCACGCCCAGCTCCAGCGGATCGGCAGCGTACACCGTCGAGGGAGGCGTCTGCGTGGGGGAGCGAGCGCCAACGTAATACCAGGCTGGTCAGGACGCTTCGTCCAGCCGCCCAGTCGCTCAACCGCTGAGCGATGATGGCACGCGCATTCCTGTCCCGTTGGCGCAGCCACTGAGTCGCACGTTGGGTCACAACCTGGTTCTTGAGTTCGCTTGCCGCCAGTAGCTCGCTGAGCCGGGTGCCCAACTCGTCCGTGGACAGCCGTGCCCGGCCTCCTGCTCTGCGACGGGTTGGCACTGGGCGTTCGGGGGCGCGGGGCTCGCTGGTCATCGTGCGACTTGCTGTGAAGTCAAGGGAACCGCCACTTCCGGAGTCACAATCGTGGCCATGGCTGCCGAGATGGAGTGCGACTTGATCTCCAAGCGCACCTTGGAGGGCCTGGACGCCGCCCGCGCCGCAGGCCGGGTCGGGACCGCCCGGCCACGGCCACCGACGACATGCTCGCCGCCGCGCGTGGTTGGTCGGTCACCCAGATCGCCCGCGAGCTCGGCGTGGGCCGCTTCACGCTGTACCGGGCGTTGGAGGACGACGACCGGGACAAGTCCCGCAGGCCGCGCGCACGAGCGAGAGAAGCGTTGAGGATGGCGCGGTGGACCGAGGCGGGCGATTGCCACAACAGGCCGCCAAGCACAGAAGACGTCAGTAGTGACAGACCCGATAACAATGCGCTCCGGCGCCGGCGCGCTGAAAGCATGCGCTGAGCTCATATTCAAGGCCACTGAAAGCGTCGGTGCCTAACGTTCTGCGCGGGCAATCCCAACCGCAAGGAGTGACATGAGGTTGATCGCAGCTATCGCCGCCACGATGGTGCTCGCCTCCTCCCCGGCCGCGGCCGAACCCGAGGAGAGCGACCGGGAGATCCCCCTGGCGCACATCGAATACACGACCGGTCTCACCGTGAGCTTCACCGACAGCCAGCCCTCCAACGAAGTGGGGATGTCCCAGCTCGGGATCATCGGCCGCGCGCCGCTCATCGCCTGGGAGCGGAGCAACAGCTACCTGCAGACCTACCTGGAGATCACCCCGCCCGACGTGCCAGTGCCCCAGCGCCTCGTCGATGACCACGGCGCCGACCTCCCTGCCGAGTTGCAGGGGCGGCGGATCACCAGCGAGCCGGTCACCGTACGCGGCCTGACCGCTCCGGCCGGCGCCGTGCTCTCCGCCTCGTGCACCGCCGAACACTGGAGCTGGCACCTCTGGCACGACAACGCCCAGGCCGGCCTGGCTCCCAAGTCGTACACCACCCTCGACTTCGGCGGTTTCAAGGAGCGTCGCGCGGAGAGCTTCATCTTCAACTGCCTGCCGGTGGGCTCGCCGAGTTACCTGTGGGCCCGGCACCGGCTGTACTACTGGAACGGCACCAGTTGGTGGAAGCAGGCGGAGGAGAAGGTCGGCCCCGGGCTTCAGGCGGAAGAGGTCAAGGGCAAGGTGAAGCTCCACCGCAAGGTCGCCTATGACGACGGCTGGGGGTCCAGCCCTAACTGCCTCAGTGGGGCTTGCACGTACACCCGTGAGGGACGTTTCACCAGTTGACGGGTGACTGGTCGCCTACGGAAGGTTCAGCCGTACAAGAAAGAAACGCCAGCCGGGCTGTGCCCGGCTGGCGTTTCTGGGCTCCTCGCAGATGAGGGTGTAGTCGAGGTCTGTCGGTTTCCGAGGTCCGTCCGCACGGCCTTTCACGCTCGGGGCGCACTCCTGTGCGCGCGACGGGACGTGCGAGCTCCAGCCAAGTCACGAGGCACGGTCACGCGACCAGGCGCAACCAGGCCGCCGCGAGTGCGGCGTGACCGGCCGGTGTCGGGTGCACGCCGTCCACGGCCCAGTACTCCGGCCCGGTCGTCGCGGCGAGCTCGGCGAACATGCCGTCCGCGGCGAGCAGGTGCGCGCCGTACTTGCGGGCGAGCTCGCGCACGGCCTGGATCTTCGGGTCCAGGTCGGCGCGCCACTCCTTCCGCTCCTCTTCGCCGACGTGTGCGTCGCCGACCTCGACGAGGCCGCGAATCGGCAGGAGGAACGGTTCCATGAGGATCAGGCCGGCCCCGGCCTCGGCGAGGGGCGCGAGCAGGCGGTCGTAACCTGCCGCGTAGTCCTCCGCGGGGATCACGTAGCCGTCCGGGTCGTAGGTGTGCCAGCCCATGTCATTGCCGCCGACGAGGATCGACACCATGTCCGGGCGCGCGTCGAGCACGTCCGCCTGCCAGCGGGCTTCGAGGTCCATCACCTTGTCACCCGCGACCCCGGTGTTCAGCCAGGTCACGGGCCGGTCCGGGTGCCGGAGTCCCCACTCCCCGGCGATGCGCAGCGGGTAGCCCGACCCGAGGCCTTCTTCGCTCTCCAGCCGCCGGCAGTCGGTGATGGAATCGCCGGTGAACATCACGGTGCTTCCCGGGCGGAGGGTGATCGTCATGTGGTGCTCCTGGAAATCGGTCGAGGAAAGGAGAGGGTTCACATATTCAGGCGGCTCATGATCCGGTCGCCGGACTACCGAACCAACGGCTCGCGGCCCGCTCGAACCCTTCACGATCAGGGTCGCGATCGCCTGCCCAGGCGACGATGCCGTCAGGCCGGACGAGCACGGCACCCGATCCGAGGTCGTCTCTCGCCGGGCCGGCCGCGTACCGTATCCGGCCCTTCCACCCCGCCGCCGAATCGTGCAGGCGTCGGTCGACGCTGAAATCGAGTGCGACGCCTCGTCCGTCCCGCATCAGGTCGCCGAGGCGAGTGCCGTCCTCGAGACGAAGGTCGGGGGCGTTGCGGCCGGTCAGCGGTTGCTCGCCGCCAAGGTCGTAGCGGATCGACGATCCCGACGTCTTCTCGAACACGTAGGTCGTTCCGTCACGGGTCCCGATCAGGTCGCGCATCACACGTTGGATCGCCTGGGCATGCGCGTCGGGCCGCATGACCGCCGTCTGGGCGCGCGTCCAGTCGAGCGCCCAGGCGCCGATCGGATGGCGCTCGCCGGTGTAGGTGTCGAGAAGCCCGTCCGGCGCGTGCCCGTGCACGGTCGCGGCGAGCTTCCATCCCAGGTTCATGGCGTCGCCGATGCCGAGGTTGAGTCCCTGTGCCCCGAGGGGAGAGTGGATGTGAGCGGCGTCGCCCGCGAGCAGGACGCGCCCCTGCCGGTAGGTCGTCGTCTGCATCGCCCGATCGGTGAAGCTCGAGGCGAGACGAACGTCGCTCAGCGTCACGTCGGTGCCGGATACACGGCGCAGGACCGCCTGGAGATGGTCGCGAGTCGGTCGCTGCGAGCGATCGAACGCGCCGCCGTCGAACTCCAGCATGCCGACGTACCCCTTGGCGGGCGTCCAGAGGTACATGCCCGTCGGCGTCAGGGTGAACCCGGGGCGCAGCTTCTCGGGATCGGCGACGGTGGCGAGCGCGACGTAGCCGGTGAACTGCGGCTCGGTGCCGAGGAACTCGAAGCCCGCGAGCCCGCGCACCGTGCTGCGTCCGCCGTCGCAGCCGACGACCCAGCGCGCCGCGTACTCGTGCTCGCCGGCTCGCACGACCACGATCTCGACGTCCTCGTCGCCCTGTGTGATGGCTGAGACCGCGACGCCGCGCCTGACCTCCACGCCGAGCATGGACGCCCGCTCGGACAGCACCTTCTCGACCGCTTCGAGGCTGGTCATCACGCCCTCCATCGCCGGGCCGGGAAGCCGGAACGGCAGGGCGGCGACGTCGACCTTGGCCGGATCGAGCATCATGCCGGCGAAGTGGCCCGCGCCGCGAGGGCGTGCCGGCTCCTCCGCGACGGGACGGTCGTTGGCACCCGACGCCTTCAGCAGCGGGTGCAGCATCCCCCGGCGGTAGAACGCCTCGACCGACGCGGCGGACAGGCCCCGCATGCCGAGCGGGTCCGCCTTCCACGGGGAACCGGGCTCCGGCTCCCGCTCGAGCACCAGGACAGAGCAGCCCGCGAGGCCAAGCTCGCAGGCGAGGAAAAGACCGACCGGGCCGGCGCCCACGATCACTACGTCATGCATCAGAACTCCCTTCCGAAGCCTGTTTTCTGAGGCACGCGAAGACTGACGCGGGCCGCTCACACGGCGCGCACACGGCGCTGACATGGCGGGCACACATGGCGGGCACACATGGCGCGGGCACTCCCGTCCTGCCGTGATTTGGGACTCGACGGTGCGCGCGCGAAGATTGGGAGATGGACGGGGATGCGCCGCTTCGCGTCACGCTGCTCGGCGCCTTGCAGGCGTCTCGCGGTGACGCCGCCCTGCCCGTTCCGGGTGCCCGGTTACAGGGCCTGCTCGTACGGCTGGCGCTCGCCGGCGGGCGAGCGGTCGAGCAGGGCGTCCTGATCGACGCGATCTGGGCCGAGGACCCGCCTGCCGGCCCCGCCCACGCCCTGCAGGCCCTGGTCTCGCGGCTGCGCCGGGCCCTCGGCTCGGCCGGTGACGTCGCGCAGGTCGCCGGCGGCTACCGGCTCGACATGGACGCGGCCGACGTGGACGCGCTGCGGTTCGAGCAGCTCGCCGCCGCCGGCCGTGACCGCGTGCGCGCCGGCGACACGAATGCCGCGGCGGCCTTGCTCGCCGAGGCCGTGGCGCTGTGGGGCGGCCGTCCCGGCGCCGAGCCCACGGCCGTCGCCGCAGTAGCGCCCGCCGCCGCGACCCGGCTGGCCCACGCCTCGATCGAAGCCGTCGCCGACCTCGCCGACGCGGAGCTGACGCTGGGCCGCGCCGACGCGGCCGCCGCCCGCCTGACCGCCCTGCTCGCCGAGCACCCCGTCCACGAGCGGGTGGCCGCGCTGCTCATGGACGCGCTCACCGCCCAGGGTCGCCAGGCCGAGGCCCTGGCCCTGTACGAGCGGGTCCGCGAAACCCTGGCCGACGTGCTCGGCGCCGACCCGGGCGCCGCACTGCGCGAGCGCCACCTGCGTCTGCTGCGCGCCGGGCGGCCCGCCCCGGCCGCCGACGCCGCGCGGACCAGGCCGAGCAACCTGCCGGCGCCGCTGACCGGCTTCATCGGGCGCGACGACGACCTCGCCCGGATCGACGCGCTGCTCGCCGCCGGGCGCCTGGTCACCGTGCTCGGTCCCGGCGGCGCCGGCAAGACCCGGCTCGCCGTCGAGGCCGCCCGCCGGCACCGCGACGAGTACGGCGACGACACCTGGATGATCGATCTCGCCTCGGTCACCGAGCCCGGCCAAGGTCGGCACGGCCGTGCTCGCCGGGATCGGGCTGCGCGGCGGCGCGATGTTCGAGGCGCGGATGCGGGTCGAGGGCTCCGACCTGGACGTACTCGTCGACCAGCTCGGTGGCCGGGAGAGCCTGCTGCTGGTCGACAACTGCGAGCACCTGATCGACGCCGTGGCCCACCTGGTCGCGGCCCTGCTGTCCCGATGCTCCGCGCTGCGCGTGCTGGCCACCAGCCGCGAACCCCTCGCGGTCGACGGCGAGGCGCTGGTGCCGCTCGGCCCGCTCGCGCTGCCCGGGCCGGACGACGGCG
>NZ_JBEXDT010000110.1:0-26868 GCF_040605905.1 Nonomuraea sp. NPDC005501
GGCGCGGGCACGGCGCGTGGCCGACCGGGGCGCGAGGTTCCTGGCAGCCCCCGACGGCTTCCGGCCGGCGGCCGAGGCTCCGGGCCCGGACGGGTCCTGGGTGGCGGAGGCGGTGCGGGTGACGCGTTCGGCAGGCGTGGCCAAGGCCGTGGCGGAGCCGCTCGCGGCGGGTCGTCCCGGTGTCGACCCGCACGAGTGTGAGCTCGATCGCTTCGAGAAGGTCCAGCTCGCCCCGGTCTTCGGCGAAGAGCGCGGCCGGCGGAACTTCGTCGAGGTCTACGACGTCCTCCACCCTGTCCAGGGTATGGATTCGCCCCGGCCATGGCGAACCGCCCCCTGCCTCTCCCGCCGGCGCGAGCTGCGGGGGTCTTCCTGGAGCCGTCCGGGCGGGAGCGGCCCGCGCCCGCCCGCCGGCCGACGGGCACGGGGCGGACGTGCCGGTCCGCGCCACGTACGCCGCACATCTGGCGGAACGGCTCCTTGACGCCATGGCGGGATACTTAGGCAATTAGGGGTAATTGCTATACCTAGGCTTTACACAATTCTGAAGTCTGGGGTGGGGACGTGCGGGTGCGGGCGGGTTTGGTCGGAATGGCCGCAGTGGTGGCACTTGCCGGGTGTGGTGGGTTATCGGCCCGGACGGGGGCGGACACCTCGTCGTCCACGTCCTCGAAGTCCGACAAGGCGGACGTCGGCGAGGCGCGGAAGAAGCTCGGCAAGCTGGAGGTCAAGGGGCGGGCCCCGCGGACCGGGTTCGAGCGGGAGAAGTTCGGCCCCGCGTGGTCGGACGTCGACCACAACGGCTGCGACACCCGCAACGACATCCTGAAGCGGGACCTGCGCGAGGAGAAGTTCAAGGCCGGAACGCACGACTGCATCGTGCTCAGCGGCGTCCTGGACGACCCGTACAGCGGGAAGACCATCACCTTCAAACGCGGCCAGGACACCAGCACCGCGGTGCAGATCGACCACCTGGTGCCGCTCTCCGACGCCTGGCAGAAGGGCGCCCAGCAGTGGACGGCCGCCAAGCGCAAGGAGTTCGCCAACGACCCGCTCAACCTGCTCGCGGTCGACGGCCCGCTGAACAACCAGAAGAGCGACTCCGACGCCGCCACCTGGCTGCCCCCGCGCAAGGCGTACCGGTGCGCCTACATCGCCCGTCAGATCGACGTGAAGGCGAAGTACGGCGTGTGGGTGACCTCGGGCGAGAAGGACGCCATGCAGGGCATCCTGTCGTCCTGCTGAGGGTCCCCGGCAGGGATCAGGCCGTCTCCTCCCCGGCGTCCGCCGGGGCGCGGAGCTCGGCCAGGTCCACGAGTTCCTGGAGCTGGTCGAGCTGGTAGTAGCCCATGCCGAGGGCGTGGCCGTGCCGGGTGACCCGGTACCAGATCTCGCCGGGCCTGGCCGCCGGCTCGATCATGCGCGCGAACAGCCAGTGGACCGTGTCCACACGCAGTTCGACGGGCTCCACACGGAGCCCGTCCGGTCCCACGAGGTACGGCGCCATCTCCCCGGTGTACCTCGCGGGCGCCGGGTGAGGCCAGCCTCACCCGGTCATCGAAGCTCCGGGGCCATCAGGAGCCCGGCCGCCCGCCGGCGGAGCGGCCGGCCGTCGGAGATCAGCCGCAGTGTTCGAAGGGGCTGTTGTAGGTGGCCGTTCCGGCCTTGCCGCCCCACTTGACGCACTTGCCGGCCGCGCTGGCGCGCACCGGGCCCGCGTAGTAGGTGAAGCTGCCGCTGTCGGTGGCGCGGGTCTTGCCCTGCACCTCCAGGTAGGCGCTGGCGGCGGTCTTCGTGCCGAGCGAGGTCTTCTTGATCGTCGCCACGCAGTTCGACTTGCTGCTGCTGTTGTACGTCAGGTAGACGGTTCCGGACGTGCCGAGCGCGGCCGAGTCGATCACCTTGTAGCCGCTGCCGCACACGGACGCCGCGGTGTGCGGGTTGCCGGGGGTGCTGCCGCCTCCGCCGCAGTTCTTGGAGGTCAGCGTCTGGTTCGGGTAGCCGAAGGTGACCCCGTTGAAGACGGCCTTGCGGATGTTGGAGGGGTAGGACGCGCCGTTGCGGATCTCGAAGTGCAGGTGCGGGCTGATGTTGTTGCCCGGCTTGCTGGTCTTGCCGAGGGTCCCGATCTTCTGGCCCTGGGAGACCCGGGCGCCCGCGGAGACGGCACGCGAGTTCAGGTGCGCGTAGAAGGACGTGTATCCGCCCCCGTGGTCGATCTTGACGAGGTTGCCGTAGCCGTTGGTCGAGCCCTGGTGGGCCGAGATGACCACGGTGCCCGCCGCCGCGGCCACGACGGTGTCACCGAGGTCGGCGTCCGCCGTGCTGCCCCGGTTCCAGTCGATCTCATACGACCTGTGGGCGCTGCTGTTGCTGGAGTTGCCGGTCCACGACTGGCCGCAGGGGAAGGGCATCTGGAAGTTCGGCGCCGCCAGGGTCGAGGCGAGCGGGACGTTCACCTCGTTCGCCGGGTCGCCGCCCTCGCCCTCGTCCTCCGCGGGGGACGTCGTCGTGGGAGTGGCGCTGGGAGTGGGCGTGGCGACCGCCGTCTTCGGCGCGAAGGTCGTGCTGGCCGACGCGGCCTGGCCCGATGCAAGGCCGACTAACAGGGCGAAGCCCAGCGTGAGCATCCCTCTAGATCTCATGCGAATTCCTTCCACGGGTGCCGGGGACGAGTCCCAGGTGGCACCCGAGCTCTGTTGGCTCTGTCGAAACGCGCTTGCTGAAGATCTAGATTGCGAGTCGCGTGTACAGAGAACATCCAGAAATCCGCATAAGGCTCGGCGCGGCGAGGTCAGGACTCCGCGCCGAGCGCCGCCTTCGTCAGCTCGGCCTGCCGCCTGATCCGGCCTAACACGACCGGGTTGACGCCCTTCTCCTCGAAGATCGTCACCATCCGGTCCATCACGGCGCCGGCCCGGTCCAGGTCACCTTGCCGCGCCTCGGCCCTGGCCAGCCGCCGCATCACCATGTTGAGCGTGATGTTGTCGATGAGCCCGCCGGACGCGGCCGCGCGGGCCACCGCCGACAGCTGCCGCACGCCCTGCTCCGGGTCCGGGGGCCGCACCCGCAGCCGCTTGCCCGCCGTGATCGTCTTGAACTCCCGCTCGGCGTTGAGCCCCTTGACCATCCGGGCGTACACGGTCAGGGGGTGCGTGCCGTACCGGTCGATCAGCTCGTCCAGCGCCTCGTTGCCGGCGCGCAGCGCCGGCGAGTCGGAGCCGAGCAGCGAGAACAGCTTGCCCTGCTCCTCGCCGAGCATCAGCTCGGCGACCCGGTGGTCGTCGGCGCCGGCCGGGTAGCGCACCCGCACCAGGCAGGGGGCGGAGACGATGCGCGAGCCGTCGGCGCCGATGTACTGGCCGCGCACCCGGTACTCACCCGGCTGCTGGAAGTAGTGCCCGTCACGGCCGTGCCCGATGTAGGCGCTGCGGTACAGGGCCGGGCTGCCCGCGTCGAGCCGTACCTCGGTGGAGTGGTCCACGCAGTGGCGCATCATCGGCCGGTACAGGAGGGTGCGGCCGCTCGGCTGCGTGACGCAGATCTGCGTGAACTCCGTGTCGGGATGCAGGTGGCCGTGGGTGGTGCGCGGCTCGCCCGTGACCGACAGCTTCAGCTCCACCACCACCGGCTCGCCGAAGCCGAACCCCTCCTTGGCCCGCAGGTCCAGCCGCAGCCCGGACAGGTCCTCCACCGGCTGCTCGAACGGCGCGATCTCGGCCGCTCCGGTGCCGAAGGCGTTGGCGCCCATGGCCACGTCCCGGTAGAAGGCGTGGCGCAGGTGCACCAGCTCGGCGTCGGTGAACTGGAACGGGAACGCCGCCCAGTAGCCGGCCTCGCCGCCGGGGCGGTAGTTCTGGACGTAGTTCATCCAGGACAGGTCGCCGAAGCCGCCGTCGGGGCCGAGCGGCTGCGGCGGGTTGCCCAGGTTCTTCTGCCAGGAGTGCAGCAGGTTGAACGCGTGCCCGAGCTCGTGGACGTACGTGCGCAGCTGCGCCCGCTGGGCCTGCGGCGTGTCGCCCCTGATCGCGTCGTAGAAGACGGCGGAGCCCTGCCGCTGGTGGGCGTCGTTGTAGTCGAACATGATGCCCCGGTAGCCGCCCACGTGCCGGCCGGCCACCAGCAGCCACACCCGCCAGGCCACCGTGTCGGCGAACTGGCTGAACTGCTGCGTCATCGCGTGGTGCAGCTCGGCGTCGTCCCAGGCCAGGTCGGCGCCGGCGCCGTCGCCGGGGATGACGCCCGGCTCGGCCACGGTCAGCCCGATGCCGGCCTCGGCGTAGGCGGCGGCCACGCTCAGCTCGCGCGGCGCGCAGCCGGCCGGGGCGGGCAGGGCCGCGGTGTGGTAGCCGGCGAACGGCACCGTCCCGGCGACCGAGTCCACCTCCAGCAGCACCTGCCGGAAGTGCGCCGAGGCGAACGCCACGGGGTAGACCCGGCCGGCGACCTCGGCCGTGCCGGAGCCGCCGGTGAGCGTGACCGTCACGTCCCTGGCGGGCGTGTCGAACGTGAACGCGCCCCGCCCGGCGATGCGCGCCTCGTCGCCCTCCGCGCGCACCGTGGGGGAGTGCACCACGAACGAGCCGGCGTACGTGGTGGTCGAGCCGGCCACGGAGAACAGGTCCCCGCTCACCCGGCCGGTGGGCCGCGCCCCGTCCACGTCGATCCGGAGCTCCAGTCGCGATCCGCCGTCCTGACCCTGGTACAGCCCGCTGATCATGGCAGCTCCCTGGCGTCCGATGGGGGTACACCGGGGACACTTCTCCCGGCGGGGGCCGCTGTCAACGACCTCCGCGCGACTCGCCGGGACGGGTCAGCGGGTCCCGCGGACCTTCAGCGCGCCCAGCAGCTCCTCCGAGGCCCGGGTGATCTCCTCCACGGCACGCTCGAACGCCTCCGCGTTGTGCGGGGCGGGCGACCGGAACCCGGAGATCTTGCGGACGTACTGGAGCGCCGCGGCCCGCACGTCGTCCTCGGTGACGTCATCGGTGTACGGCGGGCGCAGCGTCTTGATGCTTCGGCACATGCCTCAACCGTATTGAAGCGCTCCCCCGGAGGAAAGCCGAAGATTCCCGCGCGACCCGGCGCAGCACGACAGCCGGCGCGCTGTCACCTGCCCGTCGTGACCGGGGCCAGTTCGGTCCCGAAGGCGCGCGCGATGGTCCGCAGGCCCTCGGCCAGCTCCTCCCGGTCCACCGCGTCGATCCGCTCGGCCGGCCCGGACACCGACATCGCGGCCACCACGCGCTCGCCGTCGCTCACGGGCACGGCCAGGCAGTGCACGCCCAGCTCCTCCTCGCCCAGGTCCATCGCGTAGCCGGCCGCCCGGACCCGCTCCAGCTCGGCCAGCATGGCGGCGGCCTCGGTGATGGTGTTCGGCGTGCGGCGCGGCATGCCGGTGCGCTCCAGCAGCGTCACCGCCTCCTCCGCGCCGCGTCCCGCCAGCAGCACCTTGCCCACGGCCGTGCTGTGCGGCAGCACCCTCCTGCCCACCTCGGCGAACATCCGCAGCCGCCGCGGCGACGGCACCTGCGCCACGTACACGACGAAGTCGCCCTCCAGCACGGCCAGGTTCGCCGTCTCGCCGGACAGCTCGACCATCCGCGCGAGGTGGGGCCGCGCCCACTCGCCCACCATGCCCTCGGCCACCCCGCCGAGCCGCACCAGCCCCGCGCCGAGCGCGTAGCGGCGGTCGGACTCCTGGCGCACGTAGCCGCGCGCCAGCAGCGTGCGCAGCAGCCGGTGGATGGTCCCGTACGGCAGCCCGGTCTTCGCGGCGATCTCCGACAGACCGGCCGCGCCGCCGTGCTCGGCCAGGGTCTCCAGCACGTCCAGCGCCCGATCGATCGACTGCACGCTCACGCGCCCGCCCCCTCGTTCCCCGTCTCGTCCCGGATCACAGGGACACCCCGCGCAGCGAGGCGTCCAGCACCTCGGCCGTGTGCGCCACCCGGATCGTGGCGCCGGCCCGGCGCATGGCAGCGGCGATCTGCATCGTGCAGCCGGGGTTGGCCGACACCAGCAACTCCGCGCCGGTCGAGGCGACCCCCTTGGCCTTGCGGTCGCCGAGGTCGCGGGCGGCCTCGGGCTGGAAGATGTTGTACGTGCCGGCCGAGCCGCAGCAGATGGCCGACTCGGGCACCTCGCGCAGCTCCAGCCCCGGGATGCCGGCCAGCAGAGCCCGCGGCTGGACCCGTACGCCCTGCGCGTGGGCCAGGTGGCAGGCGTCGTGGTAGGCCGCGACGACCGGCAGCGGATGCCGGGGCGCCACCGGCCCCAGCTCGGCCAGGAACTCCGACAGGTCGCGCACCCGGAAGGGCGGCTCCGTGCCGAGCAGCTCGCCGTACTCCTTCATCGACGAGCCGCATCCGGCCGCGTTGACCACCACCGTGTCCACGCCGGCCCGTTCGAAAGCGCGGACCGTGCGGCGGGCCAGCCGCCTGGCCTGGTCGTCGCGGCCGGAGTGGACGCTGAGCGCGCCGCAGCAGCCCTGGCCCGCCGGGACGACCACGTCGCAGCCCTCCAGCGCCAGCACTCGCGCGGTGGCCGCGTTCACCTGCGGGAAGAACTCCCGCTGCACGCAGCCGGTGAGCATGCCCACGACGGCCCGGCGCGGCCCCCTGGCGCGGACCAGGCGCGGCAGGCGCTGCCGCCGCTCCACGCGGGGCGTGAGCGCGGCCATCGCCCCCAGGCCGGGATGCACCCGCTCCAGGAACGGCGCCAGCCGCCGTGTCAGCCCTGTCAGCGGCCTGGTCAGCCCGAGCCGCCGCGGGTAGGGGAACAGGCTGAACACCAGGCCGCGCACGGCCCGCTCACGCGGCTCCCGGACGTGGACGCGCTCCACCTCGGCTCGCGTCTGCTCGATCAGCCGGTCGTAGCGCACCCCGGACGGGCAGGCGGTGACGCAGGCCATGCAGCCCAGGCACGCGTCGAAGTGCCCGGCCATCTCGGGCGTCACAGGAGTGCCCTCGACGTGCTGGCTCATCAGGTGGATGCGGCCGCGCGGGGAGTCCATCTCCTCGCCCCACAGCACGTACGTGGGGCACGTGGGCAGGCAGAACCCGCAGTGCACGCAGTCGTCGATCAGCTCCGGGTCCATGTCAGATCCCTCCCGCGAACCGTCCCGGGGACAGCCTCCGCCCGGGGTCGAACTGGTTCTTGACCCGCCGCATCAGCGGCAGCGCGGCGACCGGGCCCCACCGGTCCACGCCCTCGTACGGCGAGGCGAGCACGACGACGGCGTGCGCCCGCTCCCGCAGCGCGGCCACGGCGGCGGCCAGCCGCTCCCCGGTGACGTCTCCCGCCGGGGCCAGACGCAGGCGGCCGGACACCGGCGAGCCGCGCAGCCGCAGCCCGTGCTCGCCCGCCGCCTCCAGCACCCCGTCGAGCGCGGCCGGCACGAAGCGGGCCTCCAGCAGCACCTCGTCGTGCGGCGGCGGCGCGCCCCACCACGAAGGCGCCCGCTCCGTCACCTCGCCGGCCCTCACCGCCTCGCGCAGCGCCCTGGCCCGCGGCTCGGCCGCCGTGCCCTCCACCAGCGCGGCCAGCGTCACCGGGGCCGCCCCGCCGGGCGTGTCGAGCTCCACCGCGACCGGCTCCGCCTGGGAGGCCGCCAGCAGCGCGGCCGTCTCGCGCGGGCGCTCCACCCCGTCCACCACCAGCCAGCGCCGGTCGGGGGGCAGCGGGTGCAGCCGGAACGTGGCCTCGGCGATCACGCCCAGCGTGCCGTACGAGCCGGTGAACAGCTTGCCCAGGTCGTAGCCCGCGACGTTCTTGACGACCTTGCCGCCCGAGCGGGCCACGGTGCCGTCGGCCAGCACGACCGTGACGCCGATGAGCAGGTCGCGCGGCGTCCCGTACCGGAAGGCGCGCGGCCCGTACGCCGCGGTGGCCAGCGTGCCGCCCACGGTGGCGTCCGGGGCCGCGTCCAGCGCCAGCTCCTGCCCCTCGGCCGCGAGCACGCCGGCCAGCGCCCTCATCGTCACCCCGGCCTGGGCGCGCACGACCAGGTCGCCCGCCGCGTGCTCCAGCACCTCGTTCAGGCAGCACAGGTCGAGCAGCACGTCGCAGCGCTCGGGCGGCGCGCCCCAGTGCAGCTTCGTGCCGCCGCCCACCGGCGTGAGCGCGAGATCCTGCTCGGCGCAGGCCCGCAGCACGGCCGAGACCTCCCCGACCGTCTCCGGCAGCACCACCCAGCGCGGCCTCACCCCGGCCACCGCGTCGCCGGCCACGGCGTCCCTGACCGTCACGCCGGTCTTCTCCAGCAGCTCGCGCGACATCAGAAGTACTCCGCCTCCCCGGACTCGACCAGCGGGTGCACGCCCTTGCGAACGCCCGGCACCTCGCCGCACAGCCGCGGCGTCGGGAACACCTTGCCCGGGTTGGACAGGCCCCTCGGGTCGAAGGCGCACCGGACGAGCTGCATGGTGTCGAGGTCGTCGCCGGAGAACATCTTCGGCATGTAGCGGGCCTTGTCCACCCCTACGCCGTGCTCGCCGGTGATCGACCCGCCGTGCTCGATGCACAGGTCGAGGATCGCCCCGGACACCACCTCGGCCCGCTCGCCCGCGCCCGGCTCGGCGTCGTCGAACAGCACGAGCGGGTGCAGGTTGCCGTCGCCGGCGTGGAAGACGTTGGCCACCCTGATGCGATGCTCCGCCGACAGCCGGTCGATGGCGGCCAGCACGCGCGGCAGCGAGGTGCGCGGCACCACGCCGTCCTGCACGATGTAGGCGGGGCTGATGCGCCCCACCGCCGCGAACGCCGACCTTCGGCCCTTCCAGATCGCCGCCCGCTCGGCCGGATCGGCCGCCACGCGCGTCTCGAACGCGCCCGAGCACAGCTCCCGCAGCGCGGCGAACTGCGCCGCCACCTCGTCCTGGGGCCCGTCGAGCTCCACGATCAGCACCGCTCCGGCGCCGCGCGGGTAGGAGCAGGCCACGGCCGCCTCGGCGGCCTCGATGGACAGCGCGTCCATCATCTCGATCGCCGCCGGCACGATGCCCGCGCCGATGATCGCGGACACGGCCCGGCCGCCCTCCTCGATGCTCCGGAACGCCGCCAGCACCGTGGTCACCGCCTCGGGGGCGCGGCTCAGCCGTACCGTGACCTTGGTGGCGACGCCCAGCGTGCCCTCCGAGCCGACGAACGCGCCCAGCAGGTCGTAGCCGGGGTCCATGCGGTCGAGCCGGACCAGGTCGCCGTCGGGGGTGACGATCTCGCACGCCTCGACGTGGTTGACGGTGAAGCCGTACTTCAGGCAGTGGGCGCCGCCGGAGTTCTCCGCCACGTTGCCGCCGATGGAGCAGACCTGCTGGCTGGACGGGTCGGGGGCGTAGTAGTAGCCCCGGTCGCGCACGGCCTCGGTGATGGCGAGGTTCGTGACGCCCGGCTCCACCACGGCCCGCCGGTTCGGCAGGTCGATCTCCAGGACGCGGCGCATCTTCGAGGTGACGATGAGCACGCCGTCCTCGCGCGGCAGCGCGCCGCCCGACAGCCCGGTGCCGGAGCCCCGGGCCACGAAGGGCACGCCGTGCTCGTTGCACAGCCGCACCACCAGCGCCACCTGCTCGGCGGTCTCCGGCAGCGCGACCACGCCCGGGACGGCCCGGTGGTAGGTCAGGCCGTCGCACTCGTACGTGCGCAGCCGTACCGGATCGGTGATCACCGAGTCGGCGGGCAGGGCCGAGCGCAGGGCGGCCGTCAGGGGAGCGATGGCGGGGGACGGGCTCGGTGTCATACGGCTCCTTCTACGGCATGCGCGCGTACGCGGGAAGCGTGAGGAACTCGGCGAACTCGTCGTCCAGGGCGACCTCCTTGAACAGCGCCGTGGCCTGAGCGTACAGCTCCTCGTCGTGGCCGGGCTCGGCGGAGATGCGCTCCAGCTCCTCGCCGATGATGCGCTCGACCAGCTCCTTGGTCACCTGCGCGCCGGTGTCGGCGAGCGTGATGTCGTTGTGGATCCACTGCCAGATCTGCGAGCGGGAGATCTCGGCGGTGGCCGCGTCCTCCATGAGGTTGTGGATCGCCACCGCGCCCAGCCCGCCCATCCAGGCGGCCAGGTAGCGCAGCGCCACGTCCACGTTGTTGCGCAGGCCCGCCTCGGTGATGTCGCCGGGCGTCTTCGCCACCGACAGCAGGTCGGCGGCCGAGACGCTGACGTCCTCGCGCTTCCTGTCGATCTGGTGGGGCCGCTCGCCGAGGACCCCGTCGAACACCTCGCGGCAGACCGGCACCAGGTCCGGGTGCGCCACCCACGAGCCGTCGAAGCCGTCGCCCGACTCGCGCGTCTTGTCGGCGCGGACCTTCTCCAGCGCCACCGCGTTGACCTCGGGGTCGCGGCGCGACGGGATGAACGCCGCCATGCCGCCGATCGCGTGCGCCCCCCGCTTGTGGCAGGTGCGCACCAGCAGCTCGGTGTACGCGCGCATGAACGGCGCCGTCATCGTGACCGCGTTGCGCTCGGGCAGCAGGAACTCCCGGCCCCGGGTGCGGAACTTCTTGATGACGCTGAACAGGTAGTCCCAGCGGCCCGCGTTCAGCCCCGCCGAGTGCTCGCGCAGCTCGTAGAGGATCTCCTCCATCTCGAACGCCGCCGGGTACGTCTCGATGAGCACGGTCGCCCGGATCGTCCCCTGGGGGATGCCGAGCAGCTCCTGCGCGTGGACGAACACGTCGTTCCAGAGCCGCGCCTCCAGGTGCGACTCCATCTTGGGCAGGTAGAAGTACGGGCCCTTGCCCTTGTCGAGCTGCCGCTGCGCGCAGTGGAAGAAGTAGAGGCCGAAGTCGAACAGCGACGCCGAGACGGGCCGGCCGTCCACCTTGGCGTGCTTCTCGTCCAGGTGCCAGCCGCGCGGGCGCACGACGATGGTGGCCAGCTCGGTGTCCGGCCGGAGCGCGTACGTCTTGCCGCCGGACTCGAAGTCGATGGTCCGGTCGAGCGCGTCGCGCAGGTTGAGCTGGCCGCCGACGCAGTTGGCCCAGAGCGGGGAGTTGGCGTCCTCGAAGTCGGCCAGCCAGACCTTGGCTCCGGAGTTGAGCGCGTTGATGGTCATCTTGCGGTCGACCGGGCCGGTGATCTCGACCCTGCGGTCCTCCAGGCCCGGCGCCGGCGGGGCGACGCTCCACTCCTCCTCCCTGACCGTCCTCGTCCCGGGCAGGAAGTCGAGGGTGCCGCCGGCCGACAGCTCCTCCTGCTTCGCCTGCCGGGCCTCCAGCAGCTCCAGCCGGCGCGGGCCGAACTCCTTCTGGAGCGCCGCCACGAAGCCGAGCGCCTCCGGCGTGAGGATCTCGTCGAACCGGTCGAGGATCGGGCCGTTGATCTCCATATCGCTCCTTTTTCCATATTGCGGAAATCCTGTTCTGGATTATGGAAGCGAAGCTACTTCATGCCCGCTCCAGGGTCAAAGGTGGGGGTACCCCCGGGGGCGCTTAGGGGGCATCCCCGATGCCGCGAGCCCCGCCGCGGGGGAGGATCCAGGCATGAAGAAGATCGTGATCGCGGGCGGACTGCTCGCCTCGGTGGCGCTGCTGACCGGCTGCGGGCTCCAGAGCCTGGCCGGCCCCACCAATCAGGACACCGTCGACTACCAGGTCACGGACAAGGTGGCCCGCCTCCAGGTGAAGAGCGGGGCGGGCGACGTCGCGGTCACCGAGTACGACGGGGCCGCCGTACGCGTCACCGAGACCATCCAGTGGCGCGACAACAGGCCCAAGACGGAGCACAAGGTCGAGGGCGACACGCTGATGCTCAGCTACACCTGCGACAACGCGCTCAAGAGCTGGGGCGACTGCGACGTCAACTACAAGGTCGAAGTCCCGAAGGGCCTCGCCGTCACCGTGAAGAACGGCTCCGGCGACATCACGCTCCGCTCCCTCACCGGGCCGATGGAGGTCTCGACCGGCTCGGGTGACGTGGACGGAACCGGTCTCGGCGTCAAGTCCACCATCGCCGAGGCGGGCTCGGGCAACATCGAGCTCAAGTACGTGACGGCGCCCGACAGCCTGCAGGCCGACGCCGGCTCGGGTGACATCGGGCTGCGCATCCCCGACGGCTCGTACGCCGTGACCACCAAGGTCGGCTCGGGAGACGAGAACATCACCGTCAAGGACGACGACGCCTCGCCGCACAAGCTCACGCTGCAGGCCGGGTCGGGCGACATCACGGTGTCCCCCTCGTAGCGCAGGTCACCCCTGTTGCCCCGATAACAAGGTGCTCGCGACGGGGATGTCGTGCCACCATCGGGGAAGACACCACGGTGTCCAGACGTTGCCTATTAGAGATGACACGAATGCACGAATACTCCGCGCTCGACGAGTTCGAGACCGGCGAGATGGACCTAGAGGAGCGCCAGGCGCTGCGCCGCGTGGCCGGCCTCTCCACCGAGCTCCAGGATGTCTCCGAGGTCGAATACCGGCAGCTGCGGCTCGAGCGGGTCGTCCTCGTCGGCGTCTGGACCTCAGGCACGGCGGAGGACGCCGACAACTCCCTGCTGGAGCTCAAGCTCCTGGCCGAGACGGCCGGATCGGAGGTCCTGGAGGGCCTCGTCCAGCGCCGCCAGAAGCCCGACCCCGCCACCTACATCGGCTCCGGCAAGGCGCTGGAGCTGCGCGACGTCGTCGAGGCGACCGGCGCCGACACCGTGATCTGCGACGGCGAGCTGACCCCCGGCCAGCTCCGCCAGCTCGAGGAGACGGTCAAGGTGAAGGTCATCGACCGCACCGCGCTGATCCTCGACATCTTCGCCCAGCACGCCAAGAGCCGCGAGGGCAAGGCCCAGGTCGAGCTGGCCCAGCTGCAGTACCTGCTGCCGCGTCTGCGCGGCTGGGGCGGCAACCTGTCGCGCCAGGTCGGCGGTCGCGCCGCGGGCGGCGTCGGCATCGGCGGCCGTGGCCCCGGTGAGACGAAGATCGAGCTGGACCGCCGCCGCATCCGCGAGCGGATGTCCAAGCTGCGCCGCCAGATCAGCGGCATGTCCACCTCGCGCGAGACCATGCGCCAGCGGCGCGCCAAGCGCGAGGTCCCGGCGGTCGCGATCGCCGGCTACACCAACGCCGGCAAGTCCTCCCTGCTCAACCGCATCACCGGCGCGGGCGTGCTGGTGGAGGACGCGCTGTTCGCCACGCTCGACCCGACCGTGCGCCGGGCGCGCACGCCGGAAGGCAGGCTGTTCACGATCGCCGACACCGTCGGCTTCGTGCGGCACCTGCCGCACCAGCTCGTCGAGGCGTTCCGCTCCACGCTGGAGGAGGTCGCCGACGCCGACCTGATCCTGCACGTGGTCGACGGCTCGCACCCCGACCCCGAGGGCCAGCTCGCGGCCGTCCGCGAGGTCTTCGCCGACATCGAGGGCGCCTCCGACGTGCCCGAGATCGTGGTGATCAACAAGGCCGACGCCGCCGACCCCGACGTGCTCGACCGGATCGTCCGGCGCGAGCGCGACAACATCGTGGTCTCCGCGCGCACCGGCGCCGGGATCCCCGAGCTGATGGAGCTGGTCGAGCGCCGGCTGCCCCGGCTCGACCACGAGGTCACCCTCCTCGTCCCGTACGAGCGGGGAGACCTGATCTCGCGGGCCCACAAGGAGGGCGAGGTGCTCTCGCTGGACCACGTCGAGGACGGCACCGTGCTCCACGCGCGGGTGCTGGCCGGCCTCTACCAGGAGCTGGAGCGGGTGGGCAAGCCCATCGAGCGCGTCTCTTAGTCTGACGGGCAGGGCAGCTCTGTCGAAATAGCGCGCAGAGCTGCCCAAAAGCGGCAGTGGCCGTGGAACCCTCGGATTGCTAGGATATGCCGAGCCTTACCACACTAATGTCGCGGGTTTCAGATGACGGCTGAAGCGATTCATGGTGCCTGCGGGGGTCCGAGGGAACGATCGGGGCCGGGTGAACGCTGGGATGATTGGGCTTTCTTCCGAATAACCCTGTACAGCGAGCCAGCCTGTGAAATAACGTAACTGAACTGAAATCGCCGGATCATGAGTCCGGCGATCCGGTCACCGCCCAGCCAAGCGGATGAGAAGCAGGAGACCCCCCATGTCGTCCCTACCCGGAGCCGACTCAGTGGGCTCAGCCCGAGCCGTGCGCTGGGTGACGCGCTCGTGCGGGGTGGTGATGCGGTGACCGTTCGGCTTCTGACCAACATCGGCCGCCTGTGGACCGGCAACGAGGTCCTCAGCAACGCGGCCATTCTCGTGCACAACGACCGGATCGCCTGGGTGGGGCGGGCTCCCGACCTGCCGCAGAGCGTCCCCGGAGTCGTCGACGACATCGTCGACGTCGACCATGTCGAGAACCTCGGCGGCGCCCTGGTCACGCCCGGCCTCATCGACGCCCACACGCATCCCGTCTACGCCGGCAACCGCTACGCCGAGCTCGCCATCCGCACCAGCGGCTCGACCTCCTCCGCCATCACCGCCGCGGGCGGCGGCGTGGGCTCCACCGTCACCGTGACCCGCGGCACCGACCCGTGGACCCTGTGCAACGGCGTGCGCGAGCGTCTTCGCGGCTGGCTGCTCAGCGGCACCACGACCGTCGAGGCCAAGACCGGCTACCACCTCACGCGCGACGGCGAGCTGGCCGACGTGCGGCTCCTGCGCGAGCTGGAGAAGGAGCCGATGATGCCGCGGGTGCACGTCACGTTCCTCGCGGGTCATGTCGTGCCGCCCGAGTACTTCGGCCGCCAGCGCGAGTACGTCGAGGCCGTGGGCGCCTGGTGCGCCGACGCCGCGGCTGCGGGCGCCGACAGCGTCGACGTCTACTGCGACGAGGGCCACTTCACCACCGAGGAGTCCCGCTGGGTGCTCGCCTCGGGCCGCAACGTCGGCCTGCTGCCGCGCGTCCACGCCGGTCTGTTCAGCCGCCGCGGCGCCGTTCAGCTCGCCGCCGAGCTCGGCTGCGCCTCCGCCGACGGACTCCACCACATGTCCGACGAGGACATCGCGATCATGTCCCGGTACGGCGTGCCGGCCGTGGTCTGCCCGGCCACGGCGCTCCAGCGGGGCAAGCTCCCGCCGGTGCGCCAGATGATCAAGCACGGCGTGCAGATCGCGCTCGGCAGCGACCACAACCCCGGCTACTGCGGCATCACCTCGATGTCGCTGGTCATCGCGATGGCGGTCTCGGCGTTCGGGATGAGCGTCAACGACGCGCTGCGGGCGGCCACGCTGGGCGGCGCCACGGTCCTCGGCGCTCCCGACCGCGGCGTGCTCGCGCCGGGCCGGCTGGCCGACATCGTGCAGTGGGACGCCGACCACGAGGGCGCCTTCGCCTGGTCCTTCGGCCTCAAGCCGCGCCGGGTGTGGCGCGGCGGCACTCCCGTCCAGTAACCCGTCCAGGGCAGGGTTGAAATTCGCCCTAACTGGCTAGTCTCCTGATATGTCACCCTCTGTCGCGGTCGTCACCGACTCCACCGCCTACCTCCCCGCGCTGCTGGGAGTCTCGGTGGTACCCGTACAGGTGCTGTCGGGCGGCATCTCGTGCGACGAGGACGCGTTCACCGGAGACCTGCACGCGGCGACCACCTCCCGCCCCGCCCCCGCCCGGTTCGCGGAGTGCTACGCCTCCCTGGCCGCCGCAGGCGCCACCGGAGCGGTGTCGATCCACCTGTCGGGTGACCTGTCCGGCACGGTGGAGTCGGCCCGGCTCGCCGCCAAGGAGGCGCCCGTCCCGGTCGAGGTGATCGACAGCGGCTCCATCGCCATGGGCCTCGGCTTCCCGGTCATGGCCGCGGCCGACGCCGCCGCCCGGGGGGCGGGGCTGGAGGAGGTGGCCCAGGCGGCGCTGCGGTGCGCCTCCCGTACCCGTACGTTCTTCTACGCCGACACGCTCGACTCCCTGCGCCGCGGCGGGCGCGTGGGCACGGCGGCGTCGCTGGTCGGCTCGGCGCTGGCCATCAAGCCGCTGCTGCACCTGGTGGATGGGCGGGTGCTGCTGCTGGAGAAGGTCCGCACCGCCACGCGCGCCATCGCCCGCCTGGAGGACCTGGCGGTCGCGGCGGCCGGCCAGGGACCGGCGCGGGTGGCGGTCCAGCACCTCGCCGCCGGCGACCGGGCCAGGGCCCTGGCGGAACGCCTGCCCAAACGGTTGCCGGGGCTGACGGACTTACGGCTGGTCGAGGTGGGGGCGGTCGTCGGGGTCCACGTGGGGCCGGGGATGCTGGGGCTCACGGTCAGCCCGGACACCTCCTGACGCCTGCCGTTCAGACGCCTGTGGTTCTGACGGCCACCGTCCTGACGCCTGACTTGCCCGAACGCTCATCGTCCTGACGCCTGACGCCCATCATCCTGACGCCCGTCGTCCACAGCCCCGGCGCGCGCCGCCCCTCCATCCCCAGAACGCCGTTCGCCCCCTTCCGGCGCCCGGCGGGGCCGTACGTTCTGGGACGTGCGTTCCCAGGACCCGATCAC
This sequence comes from Nonomuraea sp. NPDC005501, assembly GCF_040605905.1. NCBI lineage: Bacteria > Bacillati > Actinomycetota > Actinomycetes > Streptosporangiales > Streptosporangiaceae > Nonomuraea > Nonomuraea sp. NPDC005501. The sequence continues at coordinate 16,407 of NZ_JBEXDT010000110.1, forward strand.
CGAGCGGACCGTGGCCGAGGCCCGGCTGCGCTCCCTCACGCCTCCTGCCCGCCGCCACCCCCGCCCGATCACCGCCCTGCAGAACACCCCCGACCACCAGCCCTCAGCGTTTCCCCCGGTCACCGCCACCCGGCCCGCCGGGGACGCGCATCCCGTTTCCCCCAGACCCCGTGACCCCGCCGCATCCAGCCCCGGAGCGGGCCACGGGAGACACCCTTACCCGCCCCTCAGCACCGGCGGCCCAGACCTTGGCGACGCCCCTCCCGGAGAGGCTCCCGCTCATGAGGCCCGCGCACGAGACGCCCATGCCCATGAGACCCGCGCACGTGACGCCGATGCTCAGGACGTCCACTCCCATGACTTCCACTCGCATGACGTCCACTCCCATGACGTCGACTCTCACGACGCGCATCGCGGAGACACCCGTTCCCACGGCACCCGCCCTCGCGACGTGCGTCCTGGTATCGCCCGCCCGCAGGACACCTACCTGCGGAGCGCCTACCCGGCCCACTTGCAAGGTCTCCACGACCGAGACACCCACGCCCACCTCGTCGGTGAAGCGGGACTCTCCCATGACGCGGACCTTGCCGGTGACTCCGACTTTGCTCGTGCGGCGCCCCCTGCCCGTCCAGCGCGCCCGGTCCGTGACCCGGAGCTGGCCCGTGACGCGGAGCTTGCCGGTGACGCGGAGCTTGCCCGTGCGGCAGTCCCTGCCCGTGAACCGAACATCCTCGCCCGTGAAAGCAACGCCGACCCCACAGCGGACCTCACCCCTGGGACGGTTCGAACCCCACTGGCCCCAACCTTGCCCCCCTCCTTCCAAGCATTCCGCGCCGCCGTCTCCACCAAGGCGCCCGCCCTGGACCCAGGCCGCCCAGGCCTACGCGTACTCCTGACCCTGGCCGTCATGGCAGCACTGGCCGCCGGCATCTTCCTCTGGCGCTCGGAGCCGACCCCCGAGCCGCTCCCCGTCGCGTCCCCCATCGCGTCCCCGCCCGCCCATCCACCCCGTCCGGCGGCCCCATCGGCAGCCACCCCCACTGCCGAGATCACCATTCACATCACCGGCAAGGTACGTAAGCCCGGTATCTACACCCTCCCCATGGGCGCACGCGTGGCCGACGCGGTGAAGGCCGCCGGGGGAGTGCGCCAACCCGAGGCCGCCGCATCGGTCAACCTGGCGAGACGCCTGGCCGACGGCGAACAGATCACCGTAGGCGCCGCCGGCCCCGGCAACGCCCCCGGCCCGCCTCTGACCGACCCGGCCACCACGGTGCTCGACCTCAACACGGCCACCCCCGACCAACTGGACCAGCTGCCCGGCGTCGGCGAAGTCCTGGCAGCACGCATCGCCGACTTCCGCACCGCCCACGGCGGCTTCACCAACGTGGAGCAACTCCAGGAAGTACCAGGGATCGGCGCCAAAAAGTACGGAGAAATCAAGGACAAGGTTCGCATCTGACATGCCCGCGACCCCTGAAGGCACGGGACTCGACTCCGCGGCGGCGCCCGGAGTGCAAATGATCGGCGGCCATACGTGGATCCTCACCTGCCCTGCCCTGGCCGTCTGGGCCGTCACCCTGGCCCTCCTCAGCAGCCCGCCCACAGCCGGCCTGACAGTGTCGGCGTTGTCGGTGCTGGGAGCCTTCGGCACAGCGGTCCTCGCGCACCGTCACCACCGCTGGCGGCCCTGGCGGAACGTGATCATCGCCGCCCTGGCCTGCACGGCCGCCGCCTCGGCGTCGGTCGCCACCCGCGTCCACGCCGTCACCACCGCCCCCATCGCCGACCTCGCGAGGCACGGTGCGACGATCACCGCCGAGATCACTCTCACCGATGACCCCAAAATCAAGCTCGGCCGTTTCCACCAAGAACAGGTCGTCGTCCACGCCACTCTCGACACCTACCGGACGCCCCACCTCCGCGAAGCCGTAAGCCTCCCCGTCCTCGTCCTCGCCCACGGGCCCGAATGGCGCCCTCTCCTCCCCAGTCAACGCGTTCAGGTTGCCGCACGGCTGGCCGAGCCAACCCCGGGCGAACTGACCGCCGCCGTCCTCCTCGTCCGCGGAAGTCCCAAGGTGCTGACATCCCCGAGCCGCCTCCAAGCGATCGCGGGCACGCTGAGGGCCGGTCTGCGGACGGCCACCGACGTTCTCCCACCGGATCAGCGCGGCCTCCTGCCCGGGCTCGTGGTGGGCGATGTCTCCCGCATGGACCCCCAAGTCAGCGCGGACCTCAAGGAATCCGGCCTCAACCATCTCAATGCCGTGAGCGGCACCAACTTGTCCATCGTGGCGGGCGCGGCGCTCGCCCTCTCCCGCGTGGCCGGACTCCCACTCGCCGTGCGAGCCGGCCTCGCCGCCGTGGCGATGATCGGCTTCGCCGTGGTCGCCAGACCGTCCCCGAGCGTGCTGAGGGCGCTTCTCATGGGCCTGGTCGCCGCCATCGCCCTCGGCACCGGCCGCCCCAAGGACGGAATGGCCGCCCTCTCGGCAGCCGTACTCCTACTGATCCTCTTCTCGCCCGACCTGGCCATCTCGTACGGCTTCGCGCTCTCGGTCTGCGCGACGGCCGGCATCCTCCTCCTCGCCCCGCGCTGGCGCGACCGCCTGACCCACCATCCCCGAACCACCGCCGACACCCGAGCCGCGGCCACCTCCCAAGCCGACACCCGACCAGCGGCCACCTCCCAAGCCGACACGTCTCCAACCGTCACCACCCTCTACACCGGCACATCTCAATCCGACACGCGCCCGCCCCCCGCCCACACCCGTGATTCCGCCTCCGGCCCGTCAGGCGGATCGTGCTCCGGCCTGTCAGGGGGCTCGTGCTCCAGCCCGTCAGGCGGGTCGTGCTCGGGCCTGTCAGGCTGGTCGTGCTCCGATCCGTCAGCGGGGCCGCCCTCCGGCCCGTCAGGTGAGGCGCCGTCCACACGGAGAGGCCGGCTGCCCAGGTGGGTGGCCGAGGCCGTCGCCGTGCCCGCCGCCGCGCAGGTCGCCGTGACACCGATCCTCGTCCTGATGGCCGGTCAGGTTTCCCTGGCCGCGATCCCCGCCAACCTGCTCGCCGGCCCGGCGGTGGCGCCCGCGACATTGCTGGGGTTCGCCGCCGCCCTGGTGGCGCCGTTCTGGCCGGAAGCGGCCCGGATCATCGTCATCCCCGCCGGCTACGCGGTGGGCTGGATCATCATGGTGGCCCGCTGGGCCGTGAACCTTCCACTCGCGACCCTGCCATGGCCCGGCGGCATCCCGGGTCTCGCGCTGCTGACCCTGGCCGCTGTCGCAGTGACGCTCCTGGTCAGGCGCCGGGCCTGGAGGGCGGTGGCGCTGGCGGTGGCGGCCGGGGTCCTGGTCGCGGTGCTGGTCGTACGGCCGGTCGTCGCCCCCTGGCCGCCCAGAGCGTGGCTGATGGTGGTGTGCGACGTAGGTCAGGGCGACGGCCTGGTGCTCGCCGCGGGCCCCGGACGAGGTGTCGTGGTCGACACCGGTCCCGATCCCGTCACCATGGACCGCTGCCTGCGACGCTTGGACATCACCGACGTCCCGCTCGTCATCCTCACCCACCCGCACGCCGACCACATCGACGGGCTGTCCGGCGTCCTGCGGGGCAGGCGCGTGGGCGCCGTCGTCGTCAGCCCGCAGCGCACCCTCGACAACCAGGCGTCCCGCCTGACGGCGGACCTCGCCCGGCAACGCATCCCGCAGTGGACGGCGCCACCCGGCACCCACTGGCGGCTGGGCCCCTCCGAGCTGACCGTCCTGGCTCCCGAACCCACCCGCGCCCCGCCCAACGGCCAAGGAGAGGGCAGCGCCGCGAACAACTCCAGCGTCGTGGTCCACGTACGCTGGCGAGCCGGCTCGGCGCTGCTGAGCGGCGACATCGAGACCGAAGCCCAGGATGCCCTGCTGCGCGGAGGCATGTTGCCACCGGCCGACATCCTCAAGGTGCCGCACCACGGCTCGCCCAGGCAGGACTCCGCCTTCTTCGGCGCGGTGGGTGCCAGTGCCGCGCTGATCAGCGTGGGGGAGGGCAACGACTACGGTCATCCGGCGCAACCCACGCTCTCGCTCCTCCGGCGTCTGGGCGCGCGGGTCTACCGCACGGACCGCTCGGGCGACCTGGCCGTGGTGGAACGGGAGGGACGCCTGGCGATCGTGACCCGCGGCCCGCAGGGAGGTGATCGGCCTCCCTGATACCGCGACTTCGCGGCACTCGTCCCCTGGCGCCGCGCGGGGTGCGTGCGCGTGTCCATGTGGGTGTGTCTGGTCGCCGCGTTGGAGACGGCGGGGTTCGCCCGTGACCAGGCGCCTCCCGGGATGCACGTGTGGCGTCCGCCTGTCTGCGGACACGGCTCATGTCCTGAATGGCGATGACAGACGCCGGGGTGGGGACAGTGGAGCCGCTTGCCGGAGCAGGCTTCGTGACTCGTCGGGCAGCGGTCGCTGGAGGAAGGCTTCCACGAGTGATCCGATGGGTGATCACCAGGAGACTCCGCGAGTACCCGGTTGTCGGTGCAGCATGGGATGCTGCTCGACATGGCGGGAAGCGATCCAGCAGCACTCGTGACCTTGGTCGTCGGCGACGAGGAGTTGCTGGCCGAGCGGGCGGTCGGCGCCGTCGTGGCGGCGGTGCGGGCCGGTGACCCCGGAGCCGAGGTTCATGATCTCGTGGGGTCCAGGATGGGGAAGGGAGAGCTGCTCCAGCTCACCTCGCCGTCGCTCTTCGGTGACCGTTCCGTGGTGGTGATCAGGTCCGCGCAGGATCTGCCCAAGGAGGTCGCCGCCGAGGTCGTGGCGTACGCCTCGCACCCGTCGGGCGACACCGTGCTCGTGCTGGCGCACCCGGGTGGGGCGAAGGGCAAGGCGCTCGTCGACGGGCTCAAGAAGGCCAGGGCGAGCGTCGTCACGGTGGTCAAGCCGACCAAGGCGGGGGAGCGGCTCGACTTCATCAGGACCGAGTTCAAGCGGGCGGGCCGTTCGATCGCGTCCGACGCCGCGCAGGCGCTGCTCGACGCCGTGGGCAACGACCTGCGCGAGCTGGCGGCCGCGTGCAACCAGCTCATGTTCGACACCGAGGAGAAGACGGTCACCGTCGCCGCCGTGGCCCGCTATCACAAGGGGCGGGCCGAGGTCACGGGGTTCAACGTCGCGGACTCGGCGGTGGAGGGGCGGCTCGCCGAGGCTCTGGAGCAGTTGCGCTGGGCGCTCGGCACCGGGGTCGCGCCCGTGCTGCTGGTGAGCGCGCTGGCGGGCGGGCTGCGATCGATCGCCAAGGTGGCCGGGGCTCCGCGCAACCTCCGGGGCGGCCAGCTGGCAAGCCACCTGGGCATGCCGCCCTGGAAGATCGAGCGCGTCAAACGGCAGGTCAACGGCTGGGGGCCGCAGGGGCTGTCGCGGGCCATCCAGGCCGTGGCCGAGGCGGACGAGCAGGTCAAGGGCGGCGGCGCCGACCCGGCGTACGCGCTGGAGCACGCGGTCCAGGTCATCGTGGCGAGCCGCACGGGCCGCTAGCTCGTGCCGTGACCGGTCATGTTCACCCTGGTGCGAATCGGGCATAGCCCCGATCCTCGATGCGGCGGGAGAGCTCGGCTTGCCGGTCAGGGGGGCGTCACGTAGGTCGAGCTTGAGGTCGCCGGCCATCGGCCGCAACGTTCCGGGCTCGTACGATCGGCAGCTCGACCTGCGGCGACACGATGCCGTCCCAAGGTTCAGTGGTGGGTTTCGACGTGGTGGAGCAGGCGTTTGAGGAGGGCGTCCAACGTCTCCTGCTCCGCCGTGTCCAGGGCCGACAGCAGGTCCGACTCCACCTCCCCCCGGATGGCCATCGCGTCGGTCCACAGCTCGTGCCCCTTGGAGGTGAGCTCCACGTCCACCCGGCGGCGGTCGCCTTCGCCGCGGACCCGCCGCACCAGGCCCGAGCGCTCCAGGGTGTCGAGGCGGCCCGTCATGCCCGCCGGTGACAGCAGCAGCTCCGCCGCCAGCTCCGACGGCGTGGCGGAGCCGCCGGCCGCGACCAGCCGGTGCAGAGTCTCGAACTCGAAGTCCTGCATGCCGACCTGCGCCAGCGCCGCCTCCTTGGTGTGTGCCAGGTGCTTCACCAGGTGCTGCATGCGCGTGACGACGCCCTCCACCCGCTCCTCGTAGGGCGCCTTGCCACGCCAGCGCGCCAGGTGCCGATCGACCGAGTCCTCCACGGGCCTGATCATACGCAGGGAAAGTATTTCGTTGACGAAAGATTCGCTGACGAAATAATGTATCGAGCCATGATGAGTCGTCTGCTGATCGGGCGCGGCCTCTCCGCCTTGGCCACCGCTCTGATCCCCACCACCCTCACCCTTGCCGTCCTGCGCGTCTCCGGGGGCGCCGACGGGCTCGGACTGGTGCTGGCGTGCGAGCTGGTCCCGCTGCTGGTGTTCCTCCCCGTCGGCGGGGTGCTGGCCGACCGGCTGCCACCCGCGCGGGTGATCCTGCTCGCCGATCTCGTACGCTGCCTGGCCCAGGTCGCCATCGGCGCCGAGCTGATCGCCGGGTCCGGGCGCCTGGCCGTGCTCGCCGTGCTGTCGGCGGTGTCCGGCGTGGCCATCGCCTTCGGCATGCCGGCGGTGCCGCGCCTGGTGGCGGCCGTGGTGCCCGGGCCCGAGCGGTTGCGCGTGAACGCGCGGATCGGCGTCGTCACGAGTGTGTCCGCCGTGGCCGCTCCCGCGCTGGCCGGCGGGGTGGCGCTGGTGGCGGGGCCGGGCTGGGCGGCCGCGCTGACGGGCGTCCTGTTCGCCGGCTCGGCCCTCACCCTGGGAGGAGTCCGCGCCGGTGCGAGCCCGGTCGACGCGGCGCGCCTCCAGGGCGAGACGAAGGGGTTCGGGCGCGAGCTGGCCGAGGGGTGGCGGGAGGTCAGGGTGCGGCCGTGGTTCCTGCGCGGGGTCCTCGGCCACGGGGTCTGGCATTTCACCGCCGGTCTCTTCCTCACCCTCGGCCCCATGGCCGCCGTCCGGAGCCTCGGCGGCGAGGGCGCGTGGGTGCTGATCGCCCAGTGCGGCACGGCCGGCCTGGTCGTGGGCGTGCTCGCCGCGCCGCGCCTGCCGGTCCGCCGGCCGATCGTCGCGGTGCAGGTCGCCGCCGCCCTGTACGCCCTGCCGCTGGTGGCCCTGGCCGTCCCGGCTCCCGCCTGGGCCGTCGCCGGCGCGTACTTCGTGGCCATGTGCGGTCTCGGCGTCCTCAGCCCGCTGTGGGAGACCGTCGTGGCGCAGGAGATCCCGGAGGCCGCGCTGGGCCGGGTGCGGGCGTTCGACCAGCTCATCTCGTTCGCCTCGCGGCCGTTCGGACTGGCCGTGGCGGCGCCGCTGGCGGGGCTCACGGGCGCGGCCGGGCTGCTGCTCGCGGGCGCCGCCCTCGTCGCCGCGGCGAACCTGGCGGCGATCGTCAGGACTCCTGGGGTACCACCTCGTGCAGCACTCCGTCGGCGATCTCCAGTACGCGGTCCGCGAGTGTGATGAGTCCCGGGTCATGGGTGGCGACCAGCGCCGTCACGCCCTCGCCGCGTACCAGTGCCCGGATCAGCTCCATGATCTGCCGCCCGGTCTGCGAGTCGAGCTGCCCGGTCGGCTCGTCGGCCACCAGCAGCCGCGGCCGGTTGGCCAGGGCCCGGGCGATGGCCACGCGCTGCCGCTGCCCGCCCGACAGCTCGTACGGCCGCTGGTTGCCGTGCCGCTCCAGCCCCACGAGGGCGAGCAGCATCCGCACCCGCTCCTCCCGCTCGGCGGCGGGCGTGCGGGTGAGCCGCATCGGGACGCCGACGTTCTCCGCCGCCGACAGCACCGGCACCAGCCCGAACGACTGGAACACGAACCCGACCACGTCCCGGCGCAGCCCCACCAGGTCGTCCTCGGCCATCGCCGTGACCTCCTGCCCGGCCACGACCACCCGGCCGGCGTCGGGCCGGTCGAGGCCGCCGATCTGGTTGAGCAGCGTGGTCTTGCCGGACCCCGACCGCCCCCGGATCGCGATCAGCTCGCCGGGGAACGCCTCGAACGTCACCTCCCGCAGCGCCACGACCTCCTTGGGCCCGGTGCGGTAGACCTTGCGCAGCCCCTCGACCACGACCAAGGGCTCACTGCTCACCCGAGGGCTCCTCTCTCGCCGGCCATACGCCGATATGGTCGGATTCGAGCTCCAGGCGTACCCGTCGCTCCATCTGCAGCGCGTTCATGAAGTCGCGTGGAAGCTGCAGCCGCCCGACCCGGTCGAGCACCGCGTACTCCTCGGCCACGACCTGGCCCTCCGCGCCCTCCCTGCGCAGCGTCTCGCTGCTGGTGCGGCCGTCGCGGATGCCGATCGTCCGGTCCACCTGCTCCGACACGAGCGGGTCGTGGGTCACGATGACCACGGTCACGCCCAGCTCCCTGTTGGCCTTGCGCAGGGCGTCGAACACCTCCTCGGAGGTGTCGCTGTCCAGCTCACCGGTCGGCTCGTCGGCCAGGATGAGCTGGGGGGAGTTGGCCAGCGCGACGGCGATGGCCACCCTCTGCTGCTCGCCGCCGGACAGCTCGCCGGGTGTGCGCCCGGCCCGGTCGCCGACGCCGAGCAGCTCCAGCAGCTCCATCGCCCGGCCGTGCCTGCGCCGGCCGGCCAGCCGTACCGGCAGCTCGGCGTTCTCGCGGGCGGTCAGGTACGGGAGCAGGTTGCGCGCCGTCTGCTGCCAGACGAAGCCGACCACCTCCCGCCGGTAGCGCAGCCGGTCCTTGGCCGTCATCGACAGCAGGTCCATGCCCGCCACCCTGGCCACGCCCGCGGTGGGCACGTCCAGCCCGGACAGCACGTTCAGCAGCGTCGACTTCCCGGAGCCGGACGCGCCGACGACGGCGACCAGCTCCCCCTTGTCGACGAGGAGGTCCAGCCCCTGGAGGGCGACCACCTCGACGCCCTCGGTCTTGTAGATGCGGACGAGGTTGTCGCAGACGATGTGGGCGTCGCCGCCGAAGTCCGCCCTGGGCGCGCCGGCCCGGGCCTCCAGCTCGGACAGCGTGGTGTTCATGCCGGGATCACCTGCTCACGGAGAGGTTGTGGTCGGTCGTACGGGTACGCCGGTCTCGTGAACGCCGCGTCATGCGAGATCGCCCCCTCGCAGGAGCGTCCCGGAGCCGCGCCGGCGGCCCGCCGCGGTGTGGACGTACGCGCCGAGCCCGGCGACGACGGCGAGCCCGGCCGCCAGCAGCAGCGGCACGGCCAGGTCGGGCGCGTACCCCTCGACGGCCACCCCGCCCGCGTACGACGACAGGTCGATGCCGGGCCCGAGCGCCGCGGGCAGCGCGAGCCCCAGCACCAGGCCGGCCAGGGCGGTGACGAGCACGAGGGGCAGGATCTCCAGCGCGGTCAGCCCGCGCGCCTGCCGCTCCGACAGCCCGAGGGGGCGCAGGAACGCCAGCGCCCGCGTCCGGTCCGCCGCCCCGATCACCAGCATGACGACCACGGCGACCAGCGCGTACGCGGCCAGGGCGCCGGTGGTGACGCGCAGGACCACCCGCACGGTCCCGGTGAGCGGGGCGTCGCGGATCGCGGCCAGCTCGGCGGCCTGCGAGGTCACGACGGCCGTCGGCCGGCCGACGGCCCTGGTCACCGCCGCCGGGTCGGCGTCGCCCTTGATCAGCAACGTGTTCACGGAGGGCCGCGCGTTGACCTCCAGCGGCACCACGAGGAACTTGCCGCGCGTGAAGAAGCCGGGCACGGACGTGACCACGCCCCGCTCGGTCAGCTTCGTCCGGGCCTGCCAGCCGATGTCCATCGTGCCGCGGCCGTGCAGCTCCGGGGACACCAGCGCGGGCACCCCGGAGGCGGAGGCGGGCAGCGGGGGCAGGCCGACGGGGGAGTCGGCCAGCAGCCGCCGCCAGGCCGCCACGTCGACGGCGATGGCCTCGGCCCGCTCGCCCGTGTAGCCGAGCTGAACCTGCCCGGTCTGCGCGGGCAGCACCAGCTCCACGCCGGGCACCGCCCGGACCCGGTCCACCACGCCGGCGGGCAGCTCGACCCGCGACGTCACCTTGATCGACGCGCCGGTGGCCTGCCAGGCGGCCAGCCGCTGCGCGGTCTCCACGCCACCGGCGATCACCGAGGCGAACACCGACACGGCCAGCGCCGGCAGCAGGATGAGCACCGGCAGCACGCTGGCGGGCCGCGCCCGCGCCGCCCGGGTCAGGCCGAGGTACGGCACGGCCGCCCGGCCGCGGGACGCCAGCCGTACGAGCAGGCGGAGGGGGTACGGGTAGCACCGGATCGTCACGAGGGCGGCGGCCACGGTCAGCGCCACCGGCACCACCAGCAGGAACGGGTCGTCGCCGGCCTCGCCCGCCAGGCTGCGTGAGCGCAGCAGGTACGCCCCGGCCAGCGCGAGCACGACGACCAGCGCCTCCAGTGTGACCCGGCGCAGCGGCGGCCGGGCGGCGGCCACGTCGTCGCGGCGCTCGCGCAGCGGC
>NZ_JBEXDT010000111.1:0-26571 GCF_040605905.1 Nonomuraea sp. NPDC005501
CGGTCGGGCCGCCCTCGCCGAGGGTGGCCAGGCGCACCACCACGGCCGCGCCCTGCGCCGGGGTGAGGAAGCCGCTGTGGCCGTTGATGTCGGTGCGCCAGCGCGGCGACCAGCCGTTCCGCCCACGGGCCGAAGATCCCCGGCACCAGCACCTCCTGGTACGGCCGGACACGCTCCACGCCGCCCGCCTCGAACGCCGGCCCCGGCCCCGCGCCCCTGCCCGACCTGGTCGCCCGCTCCAGCGTCACGGCCAGGTGGTCCACCTCGTCGGGCGCGTTGTACAGGTAGAACGACGACCGGATGGCCGCCGGGATGCCGAAGCGGCTGCACGCGAGCTGGGCGCAGTGGTGGCCGGAACGCACCGCGATGCCCGCCTCATCCAGGTCGGTCCGCAACCGCTGGAGCGGGACGCCGTCCACCACGAACGACAGCAGCGGCAGCCGGTCCACACCGTCCGCCGGCCCGATGAACCGGATGCCGGGCACCTGCCCGAGCCGGTCCAGCGCGTACTCGACCAGGGCCTGGTCGTGCGCGGCGATCGCGTCCATGCCGATCTCGGTCAGGAAGTCGCAGGCCGCGCCCAGCCCGACGGCCTGCGCGACCGGCGGCGTGCCCGCCTCGAACTTGAGCGGCGGCGCGGCGTACCGCATGGCGTCGACGCTGACCGTCTCGATCATCTCGCCGCCGCCGAGGAACGGCGGCAGCGCCTCCAGCAGCTCGTGCCTGCCCCACAGCACGCCGATCCCGGTCGGCCCGCACATCTTGTGCCCGGAGAACGCCACGAAGTCCGCGCCCAGCGCGGTCACGTCCACCGGGAGGTGCGGCACCGACTGAGCCGCGTCCACCACCAGCAGGGCGCCGACCTCGGCGGCGCGGGCGGCGATGGGCGCGATCGGGTTGACGGTGCCGAGGATGTTGGAGGCGTGCACGACCGCCACCACCCTCGTCCGCTCGGTCACCACGTCGGCCAGGCGGGACAGGTCGAGGCGGCCGTCGTCGGTGATGCCCAGGTAGCGCACGGTCGCGCCGGCCCGCTCGGCGAGCAGCCGCCACGGGATGAGGTTGGAGTGGTGCTCCATCTCGGTCAGCACGATCTCGTCGCCGGGGCCGACGCGTAGTCCCTCGCCGGCCCACATGAGGGAGTTCGCCAGGAGGTTGACGGCCTCGGTGGCGTTCTTGGTGAAGACGATCTCCTCGGGGCGGGTCGCGCCGACGAAGCCGGCCACGGTGCGGCGGGCCCCCTCGTACAGCTCGGTCGCCTCGACGGCCAGGCGGTAGACGCCGCGGTGGACGTTGGCGTTGGCGCGCGTGTAGTAGTGGGCCAGGGCGTCGAGCACCGCGGCGGGTTTCTGCGTGGTGGCGGCGCTGTCGAGGTAGACGAGTGGGCGGGAGCCGTCAGCGGGTGTCTCGAAGAACGGGAATGCCTTCCGAATCGACTCGACGTCGATCGCCATCGTGGCCTCCTCTGCCGTGCGGTGTAGCGGCAGTGTCGCCCGGGCCGGCGGGCGCGGATCCAACTGGAGTTGCGCCACCTGGAGCCCACGATGTCCTTCGCACGATAGCCGGGCTCCGGCCGCGGGCGCGGTGCCGGCGGGCGGCAGGAAACGGCCGCCGTTTCTGGCCGTCGGCCCGTTCGTGATCTGGCGCCTAACCTGGCCGCATGGCCGGCGATTACTTGGTCGACGGAGCGCGGATCATGGCGATGCGCCGTGCGCGCGGTCTGTCCCGGCGGGTCCTGGCCGACCTCGTGGGGTGCAGCGAGGAGTGGCTGCGGCTCGTCGAGAAGGGGGTGCGGCCGCTGGACCGGCTGTCCACCCTCATGCGCATCGCCGGTGTCCTGCGGGTCGTGGACATGTCGCAGCTGGTCGGCGGTCCCATCGCGCTGCCCGCCGTGTCAGGGCCCGCCGGGTCAGGGTCCGCCGTTTCGGGGTCCGCCATGGCGGGGCCCGGTGGGCACGCGGGCGGGCACTCCGGCGGGGCGGACGAGATGGGGCTCGCGCTGCTGTTCCCCCGCCGTCCCGCGGAGGGCGAGGCGGCCGCGGGCGTCCACCGGGTGCGCCGGCACGTGACGGCGGCCTGGGAGGTGTGGCGGCGGTCGCCGCGCCGCTACACGGAGCTCCGCCGCGACCTGCCCGGCCTGCTGGTCATGGCGGACGCCACGGCCCGCGAACCGTACCGGGCACAGGCCCAGGCGGGGGCGGGGGTGGAGCTGGGGCGGGTGTACCGGCTGTTCGCGACCGTGCTGCGGGGGTGCGGGGAGCACGCGCTGGCCCTGCTGGCGGCGGACCGGGCGGTGTCGGCCGCGCCGGGCGACCCCTCGGCCGCGGCGCTGGCGCGGGCGGAGACGGCCGAGGTCCTGGTGCGGCTGGGCCGCCCGGCCGACGCCCGCCGCGTCGCCCTGGCGGCCGCCGATCTCGCCGCCGAGGCGCCTGGACCGCCAGGCGCGGGCGGGACCCGTACGGAGGACGGATCGGAGCGCCGGTCGGCCGTGGGGGCGTGCCTGCTCGCGGCGGCGCTCGCCGCCGCGGCGGAGAACGACCTGCTGGGCGCCGAGGAGCTGCTGAACCGTGCCCGCAGGCTCGCCGGCCGGCTCGGCGAGGACCGCGACGACTTCCTGGTGGAGCTGGACCTGCGCGCCGCTTCGGCCGCGGTCCGCGTGGGCCGCCACCGCCAGGCCCTGCGGCTGGCGGAGGGCATCGACCCGGCCCGCCTGTCCACGCGGGACCGCCGGGTCCGGCAGCTCCTCACGCTGGCGACCGCCCACGCCGGGGACCGCGACCCGCGCGCCGCCGCCGCCCTGCTCCGCAAGGTCGCGGAGACCTGCCCGGAGGAGCTGAAGCACGGCGCGCGGGCGGTGCGGCTGCTGGCGGAGCTGCGGCTCCTCGACTGCGCCACCACCCAGGGCGAGCTCCGCGAGCTCACCCGCCTCACCGCCTGACCGGCCTGCGAAGAGGTGCGAAGACCTGCGAGAGCGAGGGGCGCCGCGAGCCGCGGCGCCCCTCCTCAGGACCTCAGTAGCGTTCGGCGGCTCCCGAGTTGATCTCGATGAGCCCCAGCGTGGCGTTCTGGTACGCCGTGATGTCGCCCCCGGGCGGCCCGGTCAGCACGGTCCGGGAGTGACGGGCGGCGGCGCCGACCGTGCGCAGCCCGAGCCGGTCCAGGACGAAGCTGCGCACCGCCGTGGCCGCGTTGACGCGCCGGCTGCCCAGGTTGAGGTACGTGCCCAGCAGCTCGGCCCGCAGCGCGCGCGGCTGCGGCAGCGGCGGCATCAGCGCGGCCGACACCTCCTGCTGCGAGAGCCGCCCGTCCGGCGCGGAGCCGTCGGCCCCGTCGAAGCGGGTGTCGGTGGCCTGCACCCGGGCCAGCAGCTCGGGCGTCCGCAGCGAGGTCAGCACCGCCCACACCGTGGACGGCCGCGGGTCGCGGCTCGGCGTCACCTCGGTGACCGTCGAGGTGGCCGAGGCGGTCACCGGGGCGTACGAGCAGCCGTTCGCGTTGACGTACACGACCTTGGCCTGTCCGGTCTGCGCCGTGCCGCCGGTGACGAGCAGGCTGGAGCGGGTGGTGAACCGCACGGCCGCCGTCGCCCCCGGCTCCACGGGCCCGAGCCGCCAGGTCAGCGTGCCCCCGGAGACCTCCGTCGGCCGGGGCCCGCTCCCCTGGTCGAGGGCGGTGCTGTAGTACACCTCGTCGGGCAGGGCGTAGGTGAGCGTGACGCCGGTGGCGGCGGCGCCGCCGGTGTTGCGAACGGTCAGGGTGGTGGTCGCGGCCTCTCCGGCGCCGGCGGTGGGGGTCGCGGTCGCGGCCAGGGTGAGGTGCGGCGCCCTGACGGTGCTGCGCGCCGTGCTCGTGTTGTCGGACGTGTCGGCCTCGGGCCCGCCGGCGAGGTTCTGGGCCTGGACGGTGGCGCTGTTGGTCAGGGACGAGCCGTCGTCGGCCGTGCAGGGCACGAGGTAGGCGAACGTCTCGGTGTGGTCCGCGCCGGGGGCGAGGGTCGTCCGCCGCCGCTCCGCCGTGGTGCCGTCCGGGAAGGTGTCGGTCACCCGTACGGCCGCCGCGGTCCCCCGGCCCTCGTTGTGCACCCGCACGGTGTAGGTGAGGGTGTCGCCGGGCAGCGCCTCGGCCTTGTCCACGGTCTTGGCCGCGGTGACGTCCGGATCGTAGAAGTCACGCAGGGCCAGCTCGGCGCCGAGCACGGCCGGGAACGCGATCTCGGTGCCCGACGGCGAGGACGCCGCCGCGCCCGCGTCCTTGGAGCCCACCGCGCGGTACTTGAGGGTCCCCCAGTCGTCGTGGCCGGTCAGGGTGGTGGCGCGGCCGGTGTCGCCGGGCCCGGGGGCCGTGTTGCAGGCGTCGCCGCCGTTGAGGATGGCGTCGCCGACGTTCTCGTCGTTGCCGGAGGGCATCGTGGTCAGGACGCCGTCCGTGCCGGCGAGGACGCAGACGTCGTCGTCGGAGTTGATGTCGGCCGCGACGGGAGCGGGGTCGATCACCGGAGTGCCGGCCACGACGTTGTCGTTCCAGTTCAGCGCCCCGGCTCCGGGACCGAACAGCTGGTTTCCGCCGGGGAGCCGCCAGCGGGTGAAGTCCTCGCCGTCGGCGATGCCGTCCGCCTCCACGAGCGCGGTCCTGTCGAGCGCGGCCAGCGACTGGCGCGAGTAGTCGAGGCGCCGCGGCAGCGGCTCGGGGCCCGTGGGGATGCCGATGGGGTCGAAGGCGTAGTTCATGACGCTGAGGTAGTTGGGCTTGAAGTTGGTGCGGTCCGTGCCGCCGTGCGGGAGGCCGAGGGCGTGGCCGAGCTCGTGCATGATGCTGCCGGACTGGTCGCGTACGGTCCCCACGTCCGCGTCGGCGGCCCCGGTGCCCTTCTTCAGGATCTGCCGGTCGTCGGTGCCCGGCTTGACCTCGGTGTCGCAGGCGCGGTCGGTGCCGACGAGCACGTTCTCGCCCATCTTCACGTCGGTGGAGGCGGGCGTCGTGTCGAGCGTGCCGTTGTCGCCGGGGGCGACGCAGACCGTGCGCCAGCCGCCGAGGGTGACGATGAAGTCCTTGCCCCCGCGGTCCGTCTCGCAGCAGCGGCCGGAGCTCAGCCCGCCGGCCGTGAGCTGGTGGCCGAAGATCGCGTAGTGGGCGTACGGGGCGAGCAGCGGGCTGAAGTTCGCGTTGCGGGCGGCTCGGTAGGCCGCGTCCAGGCCCATGACGGTCTGCTCGGGGATCGGCTTGCCCGCCACGTGCACGAAGTCGACGCCCTGCGTGGTGGTGAAGCCGGGATACGGGCAGGGTGACACGGGATCGACCGGCCCGTCCTCGAAGGCCCGCTCGACCTCCTCGATCGCCGCGTCCTTCGGCTCGTGGCTGTGCCCGTCGGCGGCGCCGGTCATGTAGTCGATCTGCGCGACGACCGTCTTGCGGCAGGGGTTCGCGCCCATGGCCTTGAGGTCGTACCGCATCGAGCCGTCCTTGTCGCGCACGCCGAACCGCTCGATGACGTCGTAGATGCCGTCGCCGTCGATGTCGGGCAGGGGGGTCAGCCGCTCGATCTTGACGCCGACGGTGAGGGCGACGCCGTCGTTGGTGTCGGGGAAGTTCGGGTCGCCGTCACCGGTGATGCGCTCCTGGCCGGGGGTGATGAGGTCGCCGGGGGCGGTCCAGGTGTCGGTGCCGATGTCGTACTGCAGGTCGAGGTCGTCGTCCTGATTCTGGGGGCTGATGTCCATGTGGTCGTCGCCGAAGTTGGTGCCGTCGTCGTAGTCCCACAGCCGCACCAGGACCGGCACGGTGGTCCTGTCGTCGGGCACCTGCACGTCCTGGGTGAAGACCCACGGGTCGGGGAAGTTGCTCGGGTCGAACACGTCGTCCTGGACGTACGGCTTCCGCAGCAGGGGACCGTCGCCGATGCGGATCTCGGGGAAGTAGTCGCCGTCGCCGCCGTCGTCGTCGGGGTTCTCCCCCTGCTGGATCCAGGTGATGGAGAGCTTCAGCCGGACGTCGGTCGCGGCCTTGGCCGGCGCGGCCACGGCGGCCAGCGCGGCCGTGACCAGCAGCAACGCGGCGAGGATCGCGAGCGCTCTGGCCCGGACCGTCCCGCCGGAGTGAGGATGCATGACAATTCCCCCTGCCATCTGATGTGACTGTGGCAAGGATTCAGAAGGGGGAGTTCCGGCGCATGAGTAGCCCTCCACTCGGATGAGGCTTTGCGGGGAATTGGGGCGGTGCCGGGATATCCCGCACCGTACCGGTCAGAGCACCGACTTGACCCGCCAGATGAGGACCGCTCCCAGCGCGGAGACGAGCGCCGAGACCAGGTAGAGGCCGCAGTAGCCGCCGAGGTAGGTGAGGATCACGGATGCGGCGGCCGGCACGATCACGTACGGCAGGCTGCCCATGAGCTGCGCCACGGCCAGGTCCCGGCCGTGGTCGCCGGGCGCCGGGAGCACCTGGGTGATCAGGGCGCCGTCCACGCCGATGTAGATCCCGTACCCGACGCCGAGCACGACCGCGCAGACCAGCGTCATGGTCCAGGTGGGCGACAGGGCCAGCATGACACCCGCCGCCGCCATGACGCCCGAGCCGGCGAAGACGAGGATCCGGCGGCGGCCGAGCCGGTCGGACAGCCAGCCGCTGACCACCGAGAGCGCGACGACCGACGCGCCGTTGACCGCGACGACGGTCAGCAGGTCGTCGGGGCGGCCGACGACGTCCTCCAGGAAGTACGGGATGTAGAGGGTGCCGATGCCGTACCCGAGGGTCATGAGGAAGCGGGTGGCCAGCGCCCAGGCGTAGTCGGGACGGCGTCGCGGGTCGATCCGGTAGCCGTCGAGGAAGCCCTTCCACGTGAACGGCCGGCGCTCCCCGGCGGGTGGCCGCGGGTCGCGGGTGACCACGACGAACGGCACCACCAGGATCAGGACGCCGGCCAGGACCAGGTAGCCGGAGGCGGGAGCGGTGGTGGCCGCCAGGATCAGCCCGCCGCACACCATCGCGGCGGCCTGCGGCACCGCGCCCCAGCCGAGGACCAGGCCGCGCTGGGCGACCGGCACCTGGTCGGGGACCGTCGTGTTGTAGCCGGCGCCCACGGCGGACATCCCGACGGACAGCAGCAGGGAGCCCACGGCCACACCGGTGACGGTGTCCTGGGCGGCCAGGAACACGAAGGCGGCGGCGCAGGCCAGCGCCCCGCCCACGATCCATGGCCGGCGACGGCCGAGCCGGCCCCGGGTGCGGTCGGACAGCGCGCCGAACAGCGGCCCGGCGATGATGCCCGCCACGGCTCCCATCGCGCTGACCCACGCGAACCCGCCGATCTTGCCGGTGGGGTCGATGCCGGCGATCTGCTGCGGCATCAGGAACGTGCTCGGCGACTGGGAGGCGATCTGCGCGCCGAACCCGGCGACGACGTAGGCGACGATCCAACCGGGCCCCACGCGGCGCGTGGGGGTGAGCAAGGGCATGGACATCGGACCGGCTTCCCTGCTGGGGGACGGAGGGCATGACACGGTGAAGATGAGGTGCGCTCGTGATCACCGATATTCGATCATGGTCTTGGCCCGGTTCACAATCCCGCCTCCCCGTCCCCGGTGACGCGCGAACGCCCACCCCGGGATCGGGGTGGGCGCGGGCCTGCCGGGGAGCTACTTGAGGATGGGGTGGCGCCGGACGATGGGCAGGGCCCCCAGGCCCAGGGTGGCGCCGGCGCCGGTCAGGGCCAGGCCGGCCAGCACGATGGCGTACACGACGTGCTCGTCCATGAAGGGGTTGGTGGTGAGGGGCAGCTCCGCGGCCCACATGAGGGCCAGCATCAGGCCGCCGGCGACGGCCGCGATCCGGGTGCCGACGCCCAGGACCAGGGCCAGGCCCATGCCGATCAGCCCGGCCATGAACAGCCAGTCCACCCACGCCTGACCGGCCAGCGCGGAGAACAGCCCGCCGAGCGCGTTCTCGCCGGTGCCCTTGAGGAAGCCGGTGGTCGGGCTGCCGCCCGCGGTCCACGCCTTGGCGGCGGGAGTGGCGAAGCCCCAGCCGAAGGTCTTGTCCAGGAACGCCCACAGGAACACCCAGCCGATCGAGAGCCGGGCGGCGGCCCAGACGTAGTCGACCGGGCGGCGCGCCGTCCCGGCCGTGGGGGCGTCAGCGGCGTTGCGGGGGAGGGTGGCGGCCATGACGGCCTCCTTTTCGTTACCGGGTCGGGGGATCGGTTGCGCAGTTCAAGAACACCGCGTCCGCCGCCCGGCGAGCAGAGCCGGAAGGACCCGCCCACCGGGACCTTCCAGCCCTGCCCGATGGGACTTTCGGCCCTGCGGCGCCTCGCCCGCAGCGCCCCGTACCGCCGCGCCCGTCGGCACCATGGCCGGAATCGTGCCGTACGAAGGGGAATCTTCCCAGGTCGGAACGGGCATCAAGCCTGCGGCCGGAGGTGACGCCCACCGCCGCCGCCCGGACCGCGCCGACGAAGGTCCGCCGCGTCCGGCCAGGCCCAAGAGCATCGGGCGGGGAGGGACGGGTAGCCATGCTGGTGCGGGACATCATGTCGAGCCCCGCCGTGACGGTCCGGCGCACCGCCTCGATCCGCCGGGCCATCCGGCTGCTGCACGGCCACGACATCGCCGCCGCCCCCGTCCTCGACGACGCGGGCCGGCTGGTCGGCCTCGTGTCCGAGCTGGACCTGCTGCGCGGTGAGTTCCGGCCCGGCCCGGGAACGACCGCCGACCCCTCCCCGGCCTCCTCCGCGCCGCCGCCCGGCGAGGTGTGGCAGGTCATGACGCACGCGGTGATCACCGTGACGGAGACGACGGACGTGACCACGGCCATCGACCTCCTGGTGGGCAAGCAGATCAAGAGCCTGCCCGTGCTCGCCGGCCAGGAGGTGGTGGGCATGGTCGGCTGCCGCGACCTCATGGGCGTACTCGCCCGCCCCGACGAGGAGCTGTGCGAGGAGGTGGTGGCCGCCCTGCGTGACCACTACCCGTACGGCCCCTTCTGGGAGGTGACCGTGCGCGACGGCGTCGCCGAGCTGCGCCCGGTGGCCGGTGACGTGCCCGACCCCGGATCGGAGGACGCGCTCGCCGAGCCCGTCACCGACGTGCTGGCCCGCACCGTGCCCGGCGTCGTCCGGGTCCGGCGGCTGAGGTGATCGGGAAGCGGCTTCCGCCGACTGGCCCTGCGGCTTCGAGGAGCGGCGCCGTCTTCAGCCGCCCGGCGGGTGGTTGAGGGTCAGGCGGCCTGGAGTGGCGTGGTGGGGAAGGGCACGCCGGTGAGATTCCGGCTGATCTCCAGCAGGCGGGTGCGGGCAGCGGCGTCGTATGCCTGGTGGCGGGCGTGGGCGGGGCAGGCCCGGTTGAAGTAGGTGCCGGTGACCTTGGCCAAGGTGGGGTCGGTGACCAGGCGGGCGGTGTGAGTGACGCCTTCGTCCAGGGCGCTCTGCACGGTGAACAACGCCTACGCCGCCGCGCTCACCGACGCCGTCGTCGCCGTGGCCACTCACGCGTCCTGACCGCGGCGGGCTCCTCCGCTGTCGGGTCAGCGACCGGAAGGAAGGGTGAGGCCGCCGTTGACCTCGATCACCTGGCCGGTCATGAACGCGTTGGTGGCGGCCAGCAGCACCGCCTGCGCCACGTCCGCGGCCTGACCCACCCGGCCGACCGGGAGCGCGGCGGCGTGCTCGGCGAACGTGGCCTCCCGCTGCTCGGCGGGCAGCTTGTCCCACCAGGGGGTGTCGATGATGCCCGGGGAGACGGCGTTGACGCGCATCGGGGCCAGCTCGGTGGCCAGCGGGCGGATCATCGCCTCCAGCGCCCCGTTGATCGCGGCCAGGCCCGCCGTGCCGGGCAGGGCCGCCCGTGCGGAGCTGGCGGTGATCAAGGTGATCGAGCCGTTCTCGCGCAGCCGGGGCAGGGCCGCCTGGAGGATTCGTACGTGGACCCAGAACTTGCCCTCGAATCCGCCCCGCAACTGCTCCAGATCCAGGCTGGCGAACGGGCCCGCGCCCGAACCGCCGCTCAACGCCAGCACCAGGTCGTCATAGGTGGCCTCCTGGGCGAAGAAGCCCCTGACCGCCTCCTCGTTGGTGCCGTCCACCCGCTCGAAGGCGACCTTGCCGCCGATCCGCGCGGCGGCCTCGGCCAGGCGTTCCTCGCCACGGCCGGTGATCACGACCTCGGCTCCCTGCTGGGCGAACAGCGCGGCGCTCGCCTCACCAATGCCCGAACTGCCCCCCATCACCAGAACTCGCCGGCCATCAAGCGTCATGTCGATCTCCTCACTCAAATGATCCTTATCAGGGATGGCGCTGTTCTGAGCGTCTCCGGCACACCGTCCGCCTCAGCGAGGATCTCGTTCTCCTCCAGGGCGAAGCTCCGCGCCGACCTCACAGCCACCCCATCCCACGCTGGATGACGGTAACTCATCGCTGTCCCGCACGAGCCGCCCAGCGGGTGGTTCAGTGGGTGGTGATTCCTCCGGCGTCCCGCCGTGCGCGAGGTCGCACGGGGGTCAGCAGTGTGCGACCTCGCGACCGAGAAAGGCCAGAAGCCGCCGGTGGGCGGGGGCCTCGTCCGCTGCCGGCAGGGCGGGTCCGAACATGCCGGGCCGGCGGAAGGCGTCGAAGTCCATGCCCCGCATGATCGTGAGTAGTTCGCCGCAGGACTCCTCGTCGATGAGGTGTTCCTGGCCGGTGGCGAGTGCCAGGTCGGCGCCGTGCACGAGAACCTCGGTGAGGTGGATGAGCGCGGCCATCGAACCGGGGACAGCGCCGAACCCCAGCCGCACGGTGCCGTCCAGCGCGCCCGGTCGATGCCAGGCCACGCGGTCGAGGTCAGCCGCGAGGGTGTAGGCGGCCTGCGGGTCGGCGCCGAGCCAGTCGTCCTCGTGGGCGGCGCCGGCGTCGGTGCCGGTGAGTTCGGCGGCGAAGATGCGCATGCCGCCGACCAGGTGGTTGAGCTCGGCGCGTACGTCCCAGCCGGGGCAGAGGGTGGGGTCGTCGAGCCGGTCGTGCGCGATGCCCTTGACGATGGCGGCAGTCATGTCGAGGGCTCGGCCGATCTGGTCGATCACAGGGGTCATCATGGTCTCCATCGAGGTCATGCGTTCTTGGCGAGGACGTCGTCCAGCCAGTCGTAGACGCGGGCGAAAGCCAGCCGCTGGGCACCGGACTGGCAGTGCGCGTCGGCGCCCTGCTCGGCGGTGAAGGTGAGCAGCGTCTTGGGGCAGGTCAGGTGTTCGTGCAGCAGGTCGGGCTGACCCTTGAAGAACCCGTCGTCGGCTCCGGCGCAGACCAGGGTGGGGCAGGTGATCTTCTCGGCGATGCCGCCGCGCAGATGGTAGTCCAGGTAGGCGGCGCCGAACGCGCGGGGAGTGCCGACGCCCATGGCGAACATGCCGTGCTCGATGGCCCAGCGCAGCATCGGGCCGGCGGCCATCGCCGCCTCCATCATGGCGTCCAGCTCCGGGTCATGCTCGGCGCGCAGCCGTCGCTCGGCCTCGGGCCGCGGCAGCGGAACGCCGGAGGTGGCTATCTCGCCCAGGTCATAGACCCCGTCCAGGCAGATGAGGGCGGCGACGCGCTGGTCGAAGGCGGCCGCGCGGGGTGCGAGCTGGCCACCCATGCTCACGCCGAGCAGCGCGATGCCGGACGGATCCACCTCGGGACGGGTCAGCGCGTAGTCGATGACAGGGCCGACCACGTTCTCCCAGTCGGGGCGGAACATCAAGCCCTGGCTGTGGCGGGTGCCCGGCTGCCCGGGCCCGTCGAAGGCCAGCACCGTGTAGCCGCGCTCGACGGCCGCGGCGGCCCCGAAGAAGTGCATCTCCTCCACCGTGCCGTCGAACCCGTTGTGCATCACCACGGTCGGCCGCGCGGCGCCGGAATCGTCGGCCCGGTACAGGTAACCGGGCAGGACCGTGTCCTCGTAGGGGATCTCGACCGGCTCGACGGCCGGGGTGAACAGCGTGGCGGCCTGGCGAAAGGAGGCCACCGAGAGGTCGTAGGCGTGCCGGATGCGCGGGTCGGCGGCGTCTCCGTGCAGGAAGAACTCGGCCGCGCGGTAGTAGTTCGACGCGCGGAGGAAGGCGTCCCGGGCGCTGATGCGATGGCCACCCTTCAGGGCCGCCTTGCCCTCGTCGGCCACCCGGTCGGCGGTGGCCAGCCACTCGTCGTGCCAGCTGTCGTAGTCGCCAGAAGTGATCCGCTGGCTGGTGACGGCGACCTCGCCGAAGTCGGCGCCGCCGTAGGTGATATGCCCCAAGATGCGCAGGGTCTCGTACCAGAAGCTGGGGTTGTCGGGGAAGAACAGCGGCTTCATGATCGCTCCTTAAAGCAGGTGCCAGCTGCGACAGGAGGACTGTAGGGCACGGTTCAGAGCAAACGCAAGTGGGGTCTGCGTTAAGATGGGCGCATGGCGGAACAGCAGCGAGCCCGGCGGCCCGGAGGGCGCAGCGCCCGCGTACGCGCGGCGGTGCACCAGGCGGTCACAGGCCTCATCGCCGAGCGCGGCCACGGCGCCTTCACCGTCGGTGACGTCGCCGAACGTGCGGGCGTGGCCGACACCAGCGTCTACCGCCGCTGGGGCACCCTGGAGAACCTGCTCATGGATGTGGCGATCACCTGGCTCACCACCACCTCGCCCATCCCCGACACCGGCAGCCTGGAGCAGGATCTGCGGGCCTACGCCGCCGGTGTGACCCGCGACATCACCGGCCCCGACGGGCTCGCGGTGCTGCGCCTGGTCATCACCCTGTCCACGGCCGGAGAGGACGGCACGCGGGCGCGGGACGCGTTCCTGGCCGAGCGCGCACGCCAGATCCAGGGCATGCTCGATCGCGCCCGCGAACGGGGGGAAGACCCGCCGGAGGGCCTGGACATCCTCGACCACATCCTGGCCCCGATGTACATCCGCACCCTGTTCGGGGCGGGGCCGCTCACCCCCGACTACGTCGACACGCTGGTCGAGCGCCTGCTCGCGCTGCGCAGTCCCGCCGGACGACGCACAGTCCCCCATGCCGTTCCAGACGAACCGCGCCAGTCGTGGACGGTGGTGGAGGGGTAGACCAAGACCTCGGCGTCGCCGTACCGCACGCGCAGGCCGTCGGCCCGGAGCGCCGCGCCGGGAACGGGGTCCGCGCCGGCCCCGCGCCGGGAACGGGGCCGGCGCCGGGGACGGCGCTCACGCGGGCGTCTCCTGGGCGAGCGCCCACTGAAGGCGCGCCATCAGGCCCTCGCGGTCGATGCCCGCCAGGGTCAGGGCCCGTGGCACCGTGCCGGCCTCGGCCCGCAGCACGCCCAGCAGCAGGTGCCGGGCCTCGACGGCCGCCGATCCGTCCTCGCGGGCCTCGTCGGCTCCGCGCTCGATGATCGTGTTGATGTAGCGGTCGATGGGGGCCATCGTCAGCGTCTCCTCAGCCGGACGCCCCCGCGATGAGCCGCTTGGCGTGCTTCTTGTGCACCGCCTGCCGCGTCACACCGAGGGCTTCGGCGACCCGCGGTCAGCCCCAGCCCGCCCGCACGGCCTGCTCGACGGCGGCGTCCTCGATCTGGTCGGCCAGCCGCCGCAACGCGGCCACGGCCCCTCAGCGGGCGCGCACGACAGCCACGGGGCAGTCCGCGTGGTGCAGGACGCCGCGGCTGACAGAGCCGACGAGCGTCGAGGCCAGCGCGCCGTGCCCGTGCGAGCCGACCACGAGCAGGTCGCTCTCGGTCGACGCCTGGCGCAGCGCGTCCACCGGGTGCGCCGCCTGGACGTCCTCCTCGACCGTGACCTGCGGGTACTCCTTCTTGAACCGTTCGAGACGGTCGGTGATGATCTCGTCCGCGGCCTCGCGGATCGCGTCCATGTCGTTCGGGCACGGCGCGAACGCGTAGACGGGCATGTACCAGGCGTAGACGGCGCGGATGGCGCAGCCGCGCAGCCTGGCCTGCTCGAACGCGTACGCCAGGGCGGGCTCGCACTCGGGCGAGTCGTCCACGCCGACCCCGATCCGGTCGTGCCGCCGGTCGGTCTCGCCGCGTACGACGACGACGGGGCAGCTGACCTGGCCGGCGACGTGGACGCTGACCGATCCCAGCAGCGCGCCCGCGAACCCGCCGAGCCCCCTGTTGCCGACGACCACCTCGGCGGCGTCGGCCGCCTCGTCGCGCAGCACGATCGCGGGCGGCCCCTCGATGAGCCGCGTGCTCGTCTCGACGGACGGCTGGCGCTCGCGCGCCACCGCGAGCGCCTCGGCCAGCGCCTGCTCCCCGCCCCGGACGAGCGCGGCGGGCCACTGGGCGGCGGGGAACTTCGCGATCTGGTACGGCGAGCGGTCCACGGCGTGCACGACGCGCAGCGGCTGGCGCATACGCAGGGCGTCGTCCGCCGCCCACTCGACGGCCGCGCGCGCGTGCGGCGAGCCGTCGACACCTACGATGATCATGGTTGCCTCCCTGTCCACTTCCATCGCACCCGCATGGGCCGCCGGACGGCAGGGCCGTTGGTCCCGACCGGTGAGGCCGAACGGCCGCCGGAGGCCGCCCCGCCGAGCCCTCCCCACCGGGGGCGCCCCGTCGAGCTGGGGCGATTCGGCGGCGTCGCGCGGGGCACGCCTCCCAGGGAGGGGTGCCCGGCGCGACGAGAGTGCGACGAGACGGGCACGGGACGCGAGGCGAGGAGACGGCGATGAACGCCAAGCAGTGGACCGTGCAGATCTACATCAGCGAGGACGAGGGCGACGAGCAGACGCTCGCGCGAGCCGTCCTGTCGGCGCGCGGCACGAGGTGGCACGAGAGCGTGGGCGTCGCCCGGCGCAACCCGGCCGACCGTCCGGTCCCGGAGATCGGCGACGAGCTGGCCGCCGGCCGCGCCCTGATGGACCTGGCCGACAAGCTCCTCGGCGACGCCGCCCGCGACGTCGCCGACCTGGGAGGCCCGGCCCAGGTCCGGTGAGCACCGGCCCGTACCGTCACGGCCGGCCCGTCACGGCCGGCCCGTCATGACCGGCCCGTCACGGCTGGTAGGACGGCAGGCCGAGGCGCTCGCGGATGGTGCGCTGGATGGTGGCCTTGTCGCTGCGGGCGTCCACGCTCGTGACGTACTCCTTGCCGCGGAACAACTCCAGCACCGGGTCCGTCTTGTCGTGGTAGTCGCGCAGCCGCCGGGCCAGTGCCTCCGGCGTGTCGTCCTCGCGGGCGACCAGCTCGCCGCCGCACACGTCGCACCGGTCCTCGGTCTCGGGGCGGTGGGCGATGAGGTTGTAGTCCATGCCGCAGCGTGAGCAGAGGCGCCGGGCCAGCACGCGCCGCCGCACCTCCTCGTCGGGCAGGTCGAGGTGGATCACGCCGTCGATGTCGTAGCTCTCCAGGAAGAATTCGGCCTGCCGCCGGTTGCGCGGGAAACCGTCCACGACGAACCCGTAGTTCCAGTCGTGCTGCTGGAGGCGTTCACGGACGACGTCCTCGACCAGGTCGTCGCCGACCAGCTCGCCCGCGGCGACGATGCGGCGTACCTGGGCGCCGATCTTGGTGTGCTGCTTGACGTGCCACCGGAAGATCTCGCCGACGTTGATATGGGTGAGGTCGAGGTCGTCCGCGAGCAGCTTGCTCTGGGTGCCCTTGCCACTCCCCTGAACGCCCATGATCACATATTTGCGCATGTCCCATTGTCGGTCGCCACGGACCACGGGCGGGTCGCAGGGGGCGGACGGCGCGTCGTGTGGACAGAGGAACGTTGACAGGCGAACCAACCAAGCGCATGCTTCATGCTGTGACGGGGGCCACATCCCCAGCCCGTTCGTCGCGTTCGCACCGGCGCGAGGTGCCATCGCGGTTGTTCCTCCGGCCGCCGCCGGCGAGCTCCGCCGTCGCGGCGCACGCACGTCGAAGGGATCGGATCCTGCATGCCTGAGCTCAGCACGTCCGAGACTGTCCCCACGGCCCCGCCCTCCGGGCCCACCCGGCGCGCCCTGCTGCGTGGCGCCGCCCTGACCGGCGGCGCCCTCGTCGCCGGCGCCACCCTCGGCCGCCCCTCCCCCGCCTACGCGCAGGCGGAGTACGACGTCGTGGTCGTGGGATCCGGCGCGTCCGGCATGACCGCCGCGCTGACCGCCGCCAAGCGCGGCCTGAGCGTGGTCGTCGTGGAGAAGGCGCCGACCTTCGGCGGATCCGCCGCCCGCTCCGGCGCCGGCATCTGGATCCCCAACAACGAGGTGATCCTGGCCGCCGGCGTGCCCGACACCCCGGCCAAGGCCGCCGCCTACCTCGCCCGCGTCGTGGGTGACACGGTGCCCGCGGCCCGGCAGCAGGCGTATCTCGCCAACGGCCCGGCCATGATCTCGTTCGTCATGCGCAACAGCCCGCTGCGCTTCCGCTTCATGGAGGGCTACTCCGACTACTATCCCGAGTACCCCGGCGGCATGCCGAACGGCCGATCCATCGAGCCCGACCAGCTCGACGGCCGCATCCTCGGCGCCGAGCTGGCCCGCCTCAACCCCTCCTACATCCCCACCCCGGCCGGCCTGGTCGTCTTCAGCGCCGACTACAAGTGGCTGACGCTGGCCGCCGTCAACCCCAAGGGCCTGGAGGTCAGCGCCGCCTGCCTGGCCCGCGGCACCGCGGCCGCGCTGCGCGGCGAGAAGCCCCTCACCATGGGCCAGGCCCTGGCCGGCGGGCTGCGCGCCGGGCTGCTCGCGGCCGGCGTCCCGGTCTGGCTCAACACCCCGCTCACGGACCTGCGCATCGAGAACGGCCGCGCCACCGGCGTGCTCGTCGACCGCGAGGGCGCCCAGACGCTGGTCAAGGCGCGCCGCGGCGTGATCGTCGGCTCCGGCGGGTTCGAGCACAGCGCCGCCATGCGCGCGGAGTACCAGCGGCAGCCCATCGGCACCTCCTGGACGGTCGGCGCCCGGGAGAACACCGGCGACGGCATCGAGGCCGGCGAGCGTGCCGGCGCCGCCCTGGACCTCATGGAGGACGCCTGGTGGGGCCCGGCCATCCCGCTGCCCGGCGAGCCGTACTTCTGCCTGGCCGAGCGGACCCTGCCCGGCTGCATCCTGGTCAACGGCAAGGGCGAGCGCTTCGTCAACGAGGGAGCGCCGTACAGCGACGTCGTGCACATCATGTACGACCGCGACACCCCGTCGGCGCCGCACATCCCGGCCTGGCTGATCGTGGACCAGAACTACCGCAACAAGTACCTGTTCAAGGACATCGCGCCGCTGCTGCCGTTCCCCGACTCCTGGTACGACAGCGGGGCCGTGTTCAGGGCGGCGACCGTCGAGCAGCTCGCCCAGAAGATCGGCGTCCCGCAGGCGGCGCTGCGCGCGACCGTCACCCGGTTCAACGGGTTCGCGGCCACGGGCAAGGACACCGACTTCCACCGCGGCGACAGCGTCTACGACCGCTACTACGCCGACCCGTACGTCAAGCCGAACCCCTGCCTCGCGGCGCTGTGGCTGCCGCCGTTCTACGCGTTCAAGATCGTCCCTGGCGACCTGGGCACCAAGGGCGGCATGCGTACGGACGCGCGGGCGCGCGTGCTGCGGGCCGACGGGTCGGTCATCGCCGGCCTGTACGCGGCGGGCAACGCCAGCGGCGCCGTCATGGGTCACAGCTACGCCGGGGCCGGCTCGACGCTGGGCCCGGCCATGACCTTCGGCTACGTGGCGGCGAACGACATCGCCTCCGCCTGAGCGAGCCGCCTGCCCCGGGCGCATCCCCGCAGGGCCCCGGCCGCCGCCCGCCCCCTCCAGCGGGTGGCGGCCGGCTCCGGGGCGGGTCAGTCGCCGGCGGCCAGGCGCGCCGGGAACCCGCCCGTGGCGATGGGCCCCCAGCGGTCGATGTGCAGCCGGATGAGCGACTTGCCCTGCCGCTCCATCGCCGTCCGGTACTCGTCCCAGTCGGGGTGCTCGCCCGCGATGCACCGGTAGTACTCGACCAGCGCCTCCAGGGACTCCGGCAGGTCCAGCACCTCGGCCCGCCCGTCCACCTGGACGTACGGGCCGTTCCAGTCGTCGGACAGCACGCAGATCGACGTCCGCTCGTCGCGGCGGGCGTTGCGGGCCTTGGCCCGGTCGGGGTAGGTCGAGACGACGATCCTGCCCTCGCCGTCCACGCCGCACGTCACCGGCGAGAGCTGGGGCCGCCCGTCGGCGCGGGTGGTCGCCAGCAGCCCGTGGTGCCTGGGGCGCAGGAACTCCAGCAGTTCGGGCAGGTCGACGCGGCGCGCGGTCGCGATGTTCGGAGCCATCCGGTGCCTCTCCCTAGTCACGTGTCCGGGGCGAGGCCCAGGCTATCGGCGCGACCGTTACCTGAACCGTCGGGTGTTCCGTCCCGGCCGGCGGTTGGCGACCGGTGCGGCGATGGTCACCGGGATCCCCGAGGGGGTCTGGGCGCCCGTGATACGCCTCAGTTCGGCCTCGCCCGAATGGACCTGGCTGGTCTGCGGGACGATACCGGCGTCGGCCATCAGGCGGGTCATGTCACGGCGCTGGTTGGGCAGGACGAGGGTGACGACGCTGCCGGACTCGCCCGCGCGGGCGGTGCGACCGCCGCGGTGCAGGTAGTCCTTGTGGTCGCTCGGCGGGTCGACGTTGACGACGAGGTCGAGGTTGTCGACGTGGATGCCGCGGGCCGCGACGTTGGTCGCCACCAGCACCGTGACGTGGCCGGTCTTGAACTGCTCGAGCGTGCGGGTGCGCTGGGGCTGGGACTTGCCCCCGTGCAGCGCGGCGGCGCGTACGCCGCTGCTGAGCAGGCTGTCGGTGAGCCGATCCACGGCGTGCTTGGTGTCCAGGAACATGATCACCCTGCCGTCGCGCGCAGCGATCTCCACAGTGGTGGCATGCTTGTCGGCGCCCTGGATGTGCAGGACGTGGTGCTCCATCGTGGTGACCGCGCCCGCCGAGGGGTCGACCGAATGGACCACCGGGTCGCTCAGGTAGCGGCGGACCAGCAGGTCGACGTTGCGGTCCAGAGTGGCGGAGAACAGCATCCGCTGGCCACCTGGGCGCACCTGGTCGAGCAGGTGGGTGATCTGCGGCATGAAGCCCATGTCGGCCATCTGGTCGGCCTCGTCCAGCACGGTGATGCCGACCTGGTCCAAGCGGCAGTCGCCGCGCTCGATGAGATCCCTGAGCCGTCCCGGCGTCGCGACGACGACCTCGGCGCCGCTGCGCAGCGCACTGGCCTGCCGGCCGATCGACATGCCGCCGACGACGGTGGCCAGCCGGAGGTTCAGTGACCGGGCGTACGGGGTGAGCGCGTCGGTGACCTGCTGGGCCAGCTCCCGCGTGGGAACGAGGATCATGGCCAGCGGCTGCCGCGACTGGGCACGCTGTCCGGCGGTGCGGACGAGCAGGGCCAGGCCGAAGGCGAGTGTCTTGCCCGACCCGGTGCGCCCCCGCCCCAGGACATCCCGGCCGGCCAGGGAGTTCGGCAACGTGGCCGCCTGGATCGGGAACGGCTCGTTCATGCCCAGGCCGGTGAGCGTCTTCATCAGCGCGGACGGCATGTTCAGTTCAGCGAATGTCGCGGCTGCGGGCAGGGCCGGGGTGACGGTGACCGGCAGCGCGAATTCCCCCTTCAGCGCGGCGGGACGCCGCCCGTAACCACCGGAACGGCCGGAGGCGCCTGAACGGCCCGAAGCCGACGAGCCGAATCGGCCGCGCCTGTTGGCAGAGCCGCCCGTGCGGGAGGGGGAGTAACTGTCGTGCGTGCGAGTTGCATGGTTCATGCAGAACCTTCCTCGGTACGGCACGTGTCAAGTGATTCCCAGCGCGACGAGCGGCACAGAGAATGGCGAGCACGAGCCGAAGAAAAGACGAGCCGAGCCGGCGGAGAACAGCCTGGACCCGGACGTCGAAACGGGGGGCATTTCGCCGACAAGAACGGCGGCTGAAATGCCGGTCAAAAGGGGCTGGAGCGGGCTTGTGCCCGGTCCGGAGCCATCAGTGGTCCATCCGGTGTGCGGTCCGTGAGGCCGTCACGACGCATCGGGTACCACAAGAGCAACGAGCTGGGGCCCACACCCTACGGCGCGGGCCCCAGCTGCGTGGTGCCTCAGGGTCAGGCGGGAACGATGTTCTCGGCCTGCGGGCCCTTCTGGCCCTGCGTGACGTCGAAGGCCACCTTCTGGCCCTCGTGCAGCTCGCGGTAGCCGCCCTGGGAGACGATGTTGGAGTAGTGGGCGAAGACGTCGGCGCCGCCGCCGTCCTGCTCGATGAAGCCGAAGCCCTTTTCGGAGTTGAACCACTTCACGGTTCCGTTAGCCATGTTGATCTCCTCTTGATAGGTGCAAAGCCGAAACCCGCATCGCGCGGATTCCGCGTCGCCGCGATAGGACCACACCCGGAGAAGACCGGAAAACAAAAATGCACCTGAGGTTACATACCGTCAGGTGCACACAAGTTCTTATGGGTACCACAACTGCAACTGGGTCTAACCTAGCACACAGCCGGCCGTGCTGTGCACGCCCCGGGACGCGGCCGTCATCCGTGGAGATAGCGCGTGATGCCCGCGGCGAGGGCGGTGGCCATGCGCTGCCGGAAGGCCGGGGCCGACATCTTGGCGGCGTCGCCGCGGTTGCGCATGTTGCCGCACTCGATGAACACGGCGGGCCTGGTCGACAGGTTGAGGCCGCCGAGGTCGGTGCGGACCGACAGGCCGTTCCTGGCGGTGTACGTGGCGAACGGCAGGCCGGTGCCGCGGTGGAAGTCGTCGCGGACGTCGAGCCCCAGGCGCCGCGACGGCCGGATCACGGCGTCGTTGTGGCCGGCGACCAGGCCGGGCAGGATCACGTGGAAACCGTGGCCGGACGGCGCCGCCCCGTCCCCGTGGATGGACAGGACGACGTCGGCCCGGGCCTCGTTGCCGATGACGGCCCGCCGGGTCACGCACGGGCCGACGCCCCTGTCGTCCGGCCGGGTGAGCACGACCGTGGCGCCCTCGGCCTGGAGCAGCGGGCGGAGCCTGCGGGCCACGTCCCAGGTGAAGGCGTGCTCGGGGTACCCGGCGTCGGTGCTCGTGCCGGTGGTGTTGCACGGCTTGCGCCCGGTGATGACGTCGACCTGTCGGTTGATCTGGGTGGGATGCGCGGCGTTGCCGCCGTTGTGGCCGGGGTCGATCACGACGACCTTCCCGGCCGGCGGCTTGCCGCTCCGCCCGCCCTGCGGCT
Organism: Nonomuraea sp. NPDC005501; assembly: GCF_040605905.1. Lineage (NCBI taxonomy): Bacteria > Bacillati > Actinomycetota > Actinomycetes > Streptosporangiales > Streptosporangiaceae > Nonomuraea > Nonomuraea sp. NPDC005501. The sequence continues at coordinate 21,135 of NZ_JBEXDT010000111.1, forward strand.
GGGCGGAGGCGCCGGAGGTGCCGGTCCGCGAAGGGAGCGGTGACGAGGACGGGCCGACCGGGGGCGCGGGGGCCGTGGTGCCAGTGGTGCCAATGGTGGCTTTGGTGGCCGTGGTGGCCTCGCGGACGGGCGGGACGGCGCCGCCGCCGCACGCCGTGGCCATCGCCAGCAGCGCGGCGGCGATCGCCGGTGCCTTGCCGACGGCGCGCATGCCTCGTACCGTACCGGCCGGGGCCGTCCGCGCCGGTCTGGTTTCCCCCCGGATTCGGAAGATCGCCGTCGCGCCCGCTCACGGCAGCAGTTCGACCGTGCCCCGCTCCCCGTCCACCCGGACGCGGTCGCCGTCGCGCAGCCTCATGGTGGCGTTGCCGGTGCCCACCACGGCCGGGATGCCCAGCTCCCTGGCCACGATCGAGGCGTGCGACAGCGGCGCCCCCATGTCGGTCACGACGGCCGCCGCGCGCGGGAACATGGGCGTCCACCCCACGTTCGTCAGCGTCGTCACGAGGATCTCCCCCCGCTGGAGCCGCTCGCCCTCCTCGGGGCCGGACAGCACCCGCACCACGCCCTCCACCACGCCCGGCGCGCCCGGGAAGCCGGTCACGGTGTCGCCGGCGGGTGCGGCCGGGCCACGCGCGTCGTAGAGGTCGGCGCGCCGGTCCGGGTCCGCCGCCCAGCGCACCGGGTCGAACCGGCCGACGATCAGCGCCGGGTACGGCGGCAGCGCGGCGTACCGCTCGTAGGTCGCCCGCCGTACCGCGACACGGGCGAGCGGCGCGTCGGAGCCGCGCAGCACGGCCAGGATCTCCTCCAGGTAGAGGAAGAACAGGTCGTCGCCGCGTCCGGTCAGCTCGCCGGCGCGCACCACGAACGCGCGCAGCACCCAGAACGCCCGCACGACCTCGGAGCGGGTGGCCTCGCGGTCGCGCACCACCGCGTTCCAGCGGCGTACCCGCTTCCGCATGCCCGCCACCCGGCGCGGGTAGCGGCGGGCGAAGCGCTCCCAGGCGGCGTCGCGGGCCTCCCGCTGGCGCTCCAGCAGCGCCTCCGTGCCGGCGGTGACGTCGCGCAGACCGGCGAGCGCCGTGTCGATCCAGGCCGGGTCCTCGCCGGGCCGCGGCATCGACACCTCGAACTCGTGCGGCCCGCGATGCCCGTACGTCCGGGCGTAGGTGTCGCGGTCGATCTGGCCGGCGGCGAGCCGGGCCAGGCCGGTCACGGGGCCGAGGCTGGCCAGCTCGCCGTCGGCGCCCGCGCCGGTCAGCAGGGCGTCGGCGTCGGCCTCGCCGACCAGCTTGCGCAGCCGGTCGCGGGTCCAGACGAGCGTGGCCCCGCCCTGGCGGCCGGCCGCCTCCAGCATGCGGCAGGCGGTGACGAGGTGCGGCCCGATCTCGTCGTCCCAGAGCGCGGCCAGCCCGGGGCCGGTCGCGGTGGCGGCGATCCGGGCGCGCAGCTCCTCGCAGCGCCGCTGGGAGGTGGCGAGGAACGGGCGCATGCCCTTGAGGTTCTCGCGCACGCGGCGGCGCAGGGTCAGCGCCATGGGCAGCGTGCCCTTGACGATCTCCCAGCGCGAGGCCGTCAGCAGCGGCACGTCGAGGCCGGGCGGCAGCTTGCCGAAGACGTGCTCGACGGCGCCGAGCCGGCTCTGCATGCCGAGGGCGCGGGCGATGGAGAAGGTCACGCTGAGATTCATGTAGAAGCGGCCGCCGATGTTGCCGACCAGGTCGAAGCCGGGCAGCGTCGAGGCGTGCATCGCCTCGTGGATGAACAGGCGCACGAACGACCAGGTGGCGGGCGTCATCACGTCGGGGATGGCCTCGCCGAGGTTGCCGGCGGTCCACAGGTGATCGGCCTTGAGGCTGTCGTTCCACTCCTCGACCTCGGGGGCGAGGCCGGTGACGGGGCGCGCCTGGAGGATGAGGAACGCGCCGCCGCTGCGGGCCCACTCCACGTCCATCGGCGTGCCGTACAGGTCCTGGATGCGGGCGCCCAGCTCCGCCAGCCGTACGGCCTGCCCGTGGTCCAGCACCGGACGGCGGCGCAGCTCGGCCGGGACGGGCTCCTCCCGGGTGCCGCCGGGGACGCGCACGGTCATCACGGCCTTGTCCCCGATCCGGGTCCCGGTCACGGCGCCGTCCGACACCGCGATCGTGTCCGGGGTGACCTGGCCGCCCACGACGGCCTCGCCGAGTCCCCAGGAGGCGTTGACGACGGACGTGCCCCGGGCCCCGGTGACGGGGTCGGCGGTGAACATGACGCCCGCCGCGTCGGCGTCGACCAGCTCCTGCACGACCACGGCCAGCGCCACGTCGTCGTGCGGCACGCCGTTGTGCTCCCGGTAGGCGATGGCCCGCTCGTTCCACAGCGAGGCCCAGCAGCGCCTGACCGCGTCCAGCAGCCCGTCGCGCTCGACGCCGAGGTAGGTGTCCTGCTGGCCGGCGAACGACATGTCCGGCAGGTCCTCGGCGGTGGCGGACGACCGCACGGCGACGACCTTCCCACCGTCCCGCGCGCCTGTCCCGGAGGAGTCCGCGCCCAGCGCGTCGTAGGCGGCACGGATCTCCGCGGCCAGGCCGGCCGGCAGCTCCCGCCCGGCGAACAGCTCGGCGATGCGGGCGGCGTCGTGCCGGGCGGCGGCCTCGGCGATCAGGTCGCGGAACCCGGCCGTGAACTCCCGGTAGGCCGCCGTGGTGATGTGGAACCCGCCGGGCACGGGCAGCCCCGCGCGGCTCAGCCGGGCCAGGGAGGCGCCCTTGCCGCCCACGGTCTCCAGGTCGGCGCCCTCGTCGTCGAACGGCAGCACGAGCTTCATGCCCGGGTCTCCTCTCCGCCCACCAGAGCGTCCGCTCCCGTGGCTCCCGCCGTGACTCCCGCCGGGGCGCCCGCGGCTCCCGCCGGAGCCGTCAGGGCTTCGGCGGCGACGCCCAGGGACGCCGCCAGCTTGCTCAGCGCGATCTCACGCATGCTGCCGAGGTAGCGGAGGGTGGCCTGCCGGACGGCGCGCGCCCCCTCCTCCCCCTGCGGCATCCCGGAGCCCAGGGCCAGGTCCACCGTCTCCGCGATCAGGTCCGGCAGCCGCTCGCCTGCGGGCGCGGACTCCGGCGGCAGCATGTCCCGCGTCAGGAGGAACCCGTGGAGGACGGCGCTCAGCACGGCGACCTGCTCCTGCGGCGTGCGCCCGGGCCGCAGGGCGCCGTGCCGGTCGAGCACCGCCAGATAGTCCTCGAACGCGGCCATCTGCCCCAGCATCACCCGGCCCGCGCCACCGCCGGTCCCGGATGCGCCCACCCCGTCCACCGCGCCGAGGCGCTTCTGCCGGACGAGCTTGCCGAGCACCTCGGAGTCGTGCGTCAGCAACGCCGTCATCAGCGGCCGGCGCAGCAGGCCGGCGGCGATCTCGCGCAGCAGCCCGCGCAGCGTCGCGGGCGCGGCGGCGGTCACCTCCTCCAGCATGGCGACGCGGTCCCTGCGCAGCAACGCGGAGAAGAGCGCCTCGCGGGTCTTCCAGTGCAGGTAGATCGTGCCCTTGGCGACACCCGCGTGCCGGGCCACGTCGTCGATCGTCGTCTTGTCGTAGCCCCACCGCAGGACCAGCTCAGCGGCGGCGTCGAGAATCCGGTGCGCCCGCTCCAACCGGCTCGCCGGGTCCTGTGGCGGCCTTCCCGTCCTGGCCATCTCGCCTCACCTCAGTTTCATGACTGAATGAGACTATTCGGTCAATCAATTCATCGCAAGATCACCCGATCTTCGCCAGGAGTTCGGCCGCCTGCCGCGCGAAGGCGGGGTCCTCGGTCGCCACGGCCAGCTCCAGCATGCGGCGGGCCATGCCGACGTCCCCGTGGGCGTGCTGGATCTCGCCCAGCCGGAAGGCCGCCTCCGCCACCAGGTCCGGCCGGTCCGTGAGGGTCAGGGTCAGCTCGTAGTAGCGCAGCGCGCCGTCGCGGTCGCCCAGCCAGTAGCACAGCTCGCCCAGGTGGGCCGCCGCCATGCCGGACTCGGTGTCACCGGCGTCGATCACCCTCTGGTACCAGCCCAGCGCCTCGGGGAAGTCACGCGCCCGCTTGGCCAGCGCCCCCAGGTACATGGCCGCCAACGCCGCCGTGCGCCCGTCCGCATGCCCGCCCGTGAGGCCCCCCGCCGGACCACCCGCGGGACCGCCCGTGAGGCCGCCCGTGAGGCCGTTCTCGGCGTCGAGGGCCCTGAGGTACCACGTGCGGGCCTCGGCCTCGTCCTCGTCGTGGTACGTCCGTCCGATGGCGATCATCGCGCGGGCCGCCAGGCCGGGGTCGCCCGCGTCCAGGACGCGCCGGTAGACCTCGCGCCCCTCGTCCACCTCGCCCGCGGCGACCAGGGCCTGGCCCAGCACGCTGAGGGCCGTGGCCTCGCCGGTCCCGGCCGCCGCGCGCAGCGTGCGCAGGGCCGCCTCCGTGTCGCCCTGGCGCTCCTGGAGCATGCCGAGCAGGCTGCCGAACACGCCCGGCACGGGACTCTCGGCGTCGCCCGCCTGGCGTTCGGCCAGGCTGTAGAAGGCGTCGGAGTCACCCTCGGCGTCGAGCAGCGTGAGCAGCCTGCCTCCGGCCACGAACCGCACGTCGGGGTCCTCGTGCTCGTTCAGCCGCTCGAACACCGCCCGGGCCTCGGCGGTCCGCCCCAGCCCGGCGAGCCGCTCGGCGACGTCCAGCTCGGCGAGCGGGCCGGACCCGGTCAGCTCGTAGTAGGAGCGGACCGCTTCGGCGTCCTCGCAGCTGGCGCCCAGCTCACGCGCGGGCGCCGCCCCGTCCTCCCCCATCAGCGCCAGCACCCGTAGGGCCTGCGCGTGGTCACCGTCCCCGTGCGCCCGGCGGGCCATCGCCTCCAGCTCCTCCAGCGCGGTACGCGCCAGCGCGGTGGGCGTACCCGCCGCGGCGGCGAACGCCTCGGCGGCGCCGGACAGATCGCCCTCCTCGCGCAGCCAGGCACCGAGCCGCAGGCCGCCCCGCGCCATCGCGTCCGGGTCCCCCGACGCGACGGCCAGCCGGGCCTCGCGCACGGCGGCGGCCGGGTCGCCCATCGCGTGCAGTACGGCGGCGAGGTCGGCCCGGATGCTGTCCGTCAGGCCCGCGAACCCGGTGTCGATGCCCGCGCGGTACCTGACCTCCGCGCCCCGCAGGTCGCCCACGGCCTGGCAGGAGTCGCCCCATACCCAGTAGCCCAGCGCGACGGTCTCGGGGTCGCCCGTGCCCACCGCCCGCTCGGCCTCGGCCACGGCGGCCTGATAGTCCTCCTGCCAGAACAGGTGGACCACCAACCGGCGCAGGGATTCGAGGTCGCCCGCCCCGGCCCCGGCGGCCAGCGCCCGGCGGGTCCCCTCCGCGTCGCCGAGGTCCTCCAGCACGCCGGCGAGCGTGGTCGCGGTGGCGGGCATCGCGTGCCGCAGCGCGTCGGCGGCGCCGGGCAG
>NZ_JBEXDT010000112.1:0-26519 GCF_040605905.1 Nonomuraea sp. NPDC005501
CCCTCGTCGGTGACGACCTCGACGACGGTCCGCAGCGCCCACGGCTCGTGGCCGCCGGCTGCGCGACCGCGACTGGGTCTGGGGCTACGCGATGATCGCGCCGCTCGTGCTGGGTCTCGGCGTGTTCTACCTGTGGCCGGTCGTGCAGTCGGTGTACTACAGCTTCACCGAGTGGACGCTGTTCGGCGACGCGACCTGGGTGGGCCTGCGCAACTACGAGCAGCTCCTCACCGACCCCGCCAACGCCAAGGCGCTGCGCAACACCTTCCTGTACGGCGGCCTGAGCCTGCTCGGCATCCCGCTGTCCATCGCGGTGGCGGCCCTGCTCGGCACCCGGGGGCTGAGGCTGGTGTCGCTCTACCGGACCCTGTACTTCCTGCCGGTGGTCACCATGCCGGCCGCCGTCGCGATGATCTGGACCTGGCTCTACAACGGCGACTACGGCCTGATCAACTACCTGCTGTCCCTCGTCGGGATCCACGGCACGTCCTGGATCGCCGAGCCGTCCACCGCCCTGTACGCGCTCGTCGCGGTGGGCATCTGGACGCAGATCGGCTACAACGCCGTCATCTTCATGGCGGGCCTGCAGTCGATCCCGGCCCACCTGTACGAGGCGGCCTCGATCGACGGGGCCGGCCGCGCCCGGCAGTTCTTCCGGATCACGCTGCCGCTGCTGTCGCCGAGCGTCTTCTTCGTCTCGGTGCTCAGCGTGATCAACGGCCTGCAGATGTTCGACCTCGTCTACCTCATGCTGCGCCGCGGCAACCCCGCCCGGGAGGACACGCAGACCGTGGTGTCGCTGTTCTTCTCGCGGGCCTTCGAGGAGGGCGCCAAGGGGTACGCGGCCGCCATGGCCGTGGTCCTCATGGCCATCACGCTGGTGCTGACCGTCATCCAGTTCCGCGTCCAGAAGAGGTGGGTGCACTATGCGTAACGGTCGCCTCTGGCCCGTCCACCTGGTGCTGGCGGTCGGCGCGGCCGCGATGGTCATGCCGTTCTTCTGGCAGGTGCTCACCTCGCTGAAGACGTTCACCGAGGCGACCAGGACACCGCCCGTCTGGGTTCCCTCGTTCGAGTGGTCGAACTTCGCCAAGGTGCTGGACGAGACGCCGTTCCTCCAGCAGCTCGGCAACACCGTGGCGATGACCACCGGGCGGACGCTGGCGCAGCTGCTGTTCTGCTCGCTGGCCGCCTACGCCTTCGCCCGGCTGCGCTTCCCCGGCCGCGACGTCATCTTCGTCGTGCTGCTGTCGGTGCTCATGGTGCCGGGCCAGCTCTTCCTCATCCCGCAGTACCAGATCGTGCAGAGCCTCGGCTGGCTGAACACCCTGCCGGGCCTCATCGCGCCCGGCATGTTCAGCGCGTTCGGCACGTTCATGATGCGGCAGTTCTTCATGACCCTGCCCGCCGAGGTGGAGGAGGCGGCCCGGCTGGACGGCGCCCACCCCCTGCGCATCTTCTGGAGCGTGATGCTGCCGCTGGCCAGGCCCGGACTGCTCGCGCTCGGCGTGCTGACCGTGCTGTGGTCGTGGAACGACCTCATGTGGCCGCTCATCGTCAACACCGACCCCGAGAGCATGCCGCTCTCGGCGGGCCTGTCGGCGCTCCAGGGCGAGCACATGACCGACTACCCGGTGCTCATGGCGGGGTCGTTGATGGCCAGCGCGCCGATCATCGTACTGTTCGTCATCATGCAGAAGCAGCTCATCCAGGGCATCGCGTTCACCGGCTCCAAGTAGCGTGCCCGTACCCCGAGAAAGGACCCCTGTGGAAGACCTGCGGATCGGAGTCATCGGCCTCGGCCTGCGCTCCAGCCTCGCCCTGGCGGCGCACCGGCCCGGCGCGGGCTCGGCGGTGACCGCGCTCTGCGACACCGACCCCGCCGTGCTCAAGCACCAGGCCGGGGTGTTCGGGGCCACGTACGTGACCGAGGACCACCGTGCGCTGCTCGACCGCGACGACCTCGACGCCGTGATCGTGATGACGCCCGACGACACCCACGAGCGCATCACGATCGACTGCCTGGAGGCCGGCAAGGCCGTCTATGTGGAGAAGCCACTCGCGATCACCGTGGAGAGCTGCGACGCCATCCTGCGCGCCGCCCACCGCACCGGCACGCGCCTGTACGTCGGCCACAACATGCGGCACATGGGCGTCGTACGGCAGATGCGCGACATCATTCGGCGCGGCGACATCGGCGAGCCGAAGACCGTGTGGGTGCGCCACTTCGTCTCGTACGGCGGCGACTACTACTTCAAGGACTGGCACGCCGACCGCACCCGGACCACGGGCCTGCTGCTGCAGAAGGCCGCCCACGACCTCGACGTCATTCACTGGCTGGCCGGCGGCTACACCAGCAGGGTCAGCGCGTTCGGCGACCTCATGGTGTACGGCGACCTGCCGCGCCGCGAGCCGGGCACGCCGCGGCCGGAGGGGTGGCTGCGCGAGTACGACTGGCCGCCGACCGCCCGCCGCGACCTGCACCACGTCGTGGACGTCGAGGACGTGTCCGTGATGAACATGCGCCTCGACAACGGCGTCATCGCCGCCTACCAGCAGTGCCACTTCACCCCCGACTACGTGCGCAACTACACGGTCATCGGCACGGAGGGCCGGCTGGAGAACTTCGGCGACGGCCCCGGCGACACGGTGAAGGTGTGGAACACCGGCCCCACCGGCTACCGCGCCGACGCGGACATCGCCTACCGGGTGCCCGACGCCCAGGGCTCCCACGGGGGCGCGGACGCGGACATCGTCACCGAGTTCCTGCGCTTCGTGCGGGAGGGCGGGGTCACGGACACCTCGCCGGTGGCGGCCCGGATGAGCGTCGCCGCGGGCTACCAGGCCACGATGTCGCTGCGCGACGGCGGCACGCCGTACGACGTCCCGCCGCTGGACCCGGAGCTGGTCGCCTACTTCGACGGCGGCCAGACTCGCGCGAGCTGATCGGGAACCCCGCCTCCGCCGCGGACAGTCCTGTGTGTGGACAAGTCGCTGCGCGCCGGAATACGTGACGGAGACCCGGCGGCCTTCGAGCAACTCTTCGACGAGTGCGCCAAGGCCGTCTGCAACCACGCCTACCGCCTGACCGGCGACTGGTCGGCGGCCGAGGACGTCATGGCGCTGACGTTCCTGGAGGCGTGGCGGTTACGCGCCCGGATCGACCCCGAGGGCGGCTCGCTGCGGCCGTGGCTGCTCGGCATCGCCACGAACGTGGCCCGCAACACCCGCCGGGCCGCGCGCCGCCACGACGACGCGCTGGCCCGGCTGCCCAGGGGCGAGGCGGTGCCCGACTTCGCCGACGAGGTGGTGGGCCGGATCGACGACGCCGAGCGGCTCGCCGCGGTCCGGGAGGCGCTCGGGTCGCTGCGCCGCCAGGAGCGCGACGTCTTCGCGCTGTGCGTGTGGGCGGGACTCGACTACAGGGAGGCGGCCGAGGCGCTGGGCATCCCGGTGGGCACCGTGCGGTCCCGGCTGTCGAGGGCGCGCCGGAAACTCGGCAGATTCGTGGAACCGCCGCCCGGGCCCCGACAGGTAGTAGGTGACCGAGGCCCCGCGACGGAGGAGATCCGATGACCTGGAACGACGAACGCGATCTTCCCGAGGGCCGTCACCGGCTGCTCAAGGAGTTCGTGATGACCGAGATCGACCGCAAGAGCCGCGCCCCCCGCCGCCGCCTGCCGCGCCCCGCCGTCCTGGCGCCGGTGCTGGGGCTCGCCGCCGCGGCGGCCGTGGCGCTCCCGCTGGTCCTGGGCGGCGGCAGCCCGGCGTACGCCCTCACCGACAACCCCGACGGCACCGTCCGCATCCAGATCCGCGAGGTCCGGGACGCCGACAAGCTGGAGTCCGACCTGCGGGCCAAGGGGATGAACGTGGTGGTGGACTACATCCCGCGGGGCAAGAGATGCAGCCCGCAGCCGCGCGCCGAGCGCTTCCTGCCGGACGAGGAGGCCCCGCTACACGTTTTCCCCGACCCCGAGCCGCTGACCCCCGGGGGCGACGGCCCGGGCTTCGTCATCGACCCGCGCGTCATCAAGGACGGTCAGACGGGCGTGCTGGAGTTCAGCGTCGACGAGCATCCGAACGGGGGCGTGGTGGCGGGCATCTGGGCCCGCGTGGCCGAGGGCGCCGTGGCCGCCTGCACCCTCGTCGACACGACGGAACCGCCGCTGTCGCACTGAGCCCGGACACGCCCGCTTTGATGTCGGTTCTCGCTCAGCTCAGAACCGTCGAGGGCCTGTGGGCCATCGGCGTGGGTGGAGAGGACGCGGTGACGCTCTACTCCTGGGCGGAGGTCTCCGAGTGGCTCCGGACCGCGATGGGGGACGACATCCCCGAGGTGAACCGCGACATCGCGCTCGCCGACGCGGCGGTCAAGCTGGCGTGCCGGGCCAGGGCGACGCACCGGGAGGTCCAGGTGCGTCGCCTTCTGGAAGTGGCCTGACCAGGGGCCCTCAGGGCTCCTGGTGGTTGCGCTGGGGCTCCGGGGTGCGGTCGAGGTCCGGGAACGGGGCCGGGGCCGGGGCCGACTGGGTGAGCTGACGCGGCCCGTTCGGGCTCTCCGCCTCCTGGGCGTCAGCGACCGCCTCGGCCGCCGCCTCCGCGGCCTTGGCGACCTCCTCGTCCATCTCCGCGCTCGGCGGCAGCTCCTCGCGCGTGGCCGCGGACTTGGGCAGGGCCTCGGTGAACGCCTTGGACACGCCCTGGAGCGCCGAGGTCACCTCGCTCGGGATGACCCAGAACGTGTTGCCCGAGCCCTGGGCGAGCTGCGGCAGCACCTGGAGGTACTGGTAGGCCAGCAGCTTCGGGTCGGGGTCGTTGCGGTGGACGGCCTGGAAGACCTGGTCGATGGCCCGCGACTGGCCCTCGGCCTCCAGGATGGCGGCCGTCCGCTGGCCCTCGGCGCGCAGGATGCGGCTCTGCTTGTCGCCCTCGGCCGTCAGGATCTGCGACTGCCGCTGGCCCTCGGCGTTGAGGATGGCGGCCCGCTTGTCCCGCTCGGCCCGCATCTGCTTCTCCATCGCGTCCTTGATGGTCTTGGGCGGGTCGATCGCCTTGATCTCGACGCGGTTGACGCGGATGCCCCACTTGCCGGTGGCCTCGTCCAGGACGCCCCGGAGCTGGCTGTTGATCGTGTCCCGCGAGGTCAGGGTCTTCTCCAGGTCCATGGAGCCGACCACGTTGCGCAGCGTGGTGACGGTGAGCTGCTCGACCGCCTGGATGTAGTTGGCGATCTCGTAGGCGGCCGCCCGCGGGTCGGTGACCTGGAAGTACAGCACGGTGTCGATCTCGACGACCAGGTTGTCCTCGGTGATCACGGGCTGCGGGCGGAACGACACGACCTGCTCACGCAGGTCGATGACGGAGTAGACCCGGTCGATGTACGGGATGACGAAGTTCAGGCCCGGCTTGAGGGTCCGGTGGTAGCGGCCCAGCCGCTCGACGTTGCGCGCCCGGGCCTGCGGGATGATGCGCACGGCCTTGAGCACGGTGAACACGGCGAAGAGTATGACGAACAACCCGACCAGCAACAGCGGATCCATGCTCACTCCCTGGGATATACGAGGGCGGTGGCCCCTTCGATCTCGATGATGTCGACGGTCGCCCCTTCCGGGATCACCAGGGTCTCGTCGTAGGCGCGGGCCGACCATTCCTCCCCGCCGACGCGGATCCTGCCGTCGCGTCCGGTCACCGGGGTGACCGCGTAGGCGGGCTTGCCCACGAGCGCCTCCACCCCGAACCGCTGCAACGGCGGCTGGCGGATGTGGCGCATGGCCATGGGCCGGACGACGAACAGTCCCGCGGTCGAGGACAGGGCGAAGACCAGCAGTTGGAGCGGCACCGGCAGGCCGACCGCGGCCCCGGCCGCCGTCAGCAGCGCGGACACTCCCAGGAGCCCCAGCGCCGCGGTGAGGGTGAAGATCTCCGCGACCCCGAGGACCACCGCGAGGATCACCCAGACGATCCATTCGTCCATGCTCCGGCCCTCCTGTAAGGACAACGGGCCAGGGACCGCCACCGGTTCCCCTTTTTCCTACGGTATCGCCGATTCAGCGCTGCGACAGTGGTGTGGCGGTGGGACCGTAGATGGCGCTGCCGAGCAGCCACTCCTCCCAGGGCAGTTGCCAGAATCCCCAGCCGTTGTCCCATTCCAGCTCGCGGTCGGTGCCGGTGATCGTCACGGGGTCGCCGCGCAGGGAGCCGGCGTAGAACCAGGCGGCCTGGTCGGGCCGGGCGTTGATGCAGCCGTGGCTGACGTTGGCGCGCCCCTGGGCCCAGACGTTGTCCAGGGCGTGGACGTACTCGCCGCTGTCGGAGATGCGGACGGCGTGGTCGATCAGCTTGTCGTAGTAGCCGGGCTCGCCCTTGTCGCGGCCGGGGGAGATCATGCGGACCGGGTCGCCCTTGTCCATGGTGAGGTGGACGCCGCTGGTGGTGGTGTACTCGCGGGTGGTGCCCATGCCGGCGCTGATCGCCATGTGCCGCACGATCTCGCCGTCGCGCCGGACCACCATCTGGTGGGTGCGGGCGTCGACGGCGCTGGACTGGTCGCGGCCCACGGTGAACATGAAGGTGCGGTCCGCCGTGCCGTACACGCCCGGCGCGGCGCGTACCCCGGCCAGGTGAGCGGTGACGGTGACCCGTTGCCGGGGCGCCCAGTACGTACGGGTGCGGTAGACGGCCCGGGTGTCGCTCATCCAGCGCCACGCCCCTTCGACCGGGACCTCCGAGGTGACCTGGAGCGCCCGTTCGACGGCGGCCTTGTCGCTGACCGGCGTGTCGAAGGTGAGGACGATCGGCATGCCGACGCCGACGGTCTCGCCGGGGAGCGGCACGGCCGAGGCGACCCCGAAGGCGTGGCCGGGCACGCGGGTGCGGAACCGGCCCCTGACGACGGCCGGCGGGCCGCCCGGGCCGGCGGCCCTGGCCGTGACGGTGTACTCGGCGCCGGGCTTGAGCGCCCAGTCGGAGCGCCAGACCGTGCCGGACGCGTCGAGCCGCCCCGGCACCGGCATGCCGCCGGCGTGCGCGCGTACCTCGCCCAGCCTGCCGCCGCGCGCCCGCACGACGAGCCCGCGGTCGGTGCGGGCCCGCTTGGTGTCGAAAGCCGGCTGCACGCGTACGGCGGGCGCCACCGGCGCCGGGTCTCCGGCGCTCCCCGAGCCGCAGCCCGCGCTGAGCGAGGCGGCGAGACAGAGGGTGGCGAGAAAGACGACCGCGGCGCGCCGCATCTGACTCCTGCTTTCCGGGAAGGGAGGTCCCAGGTTAGCGGGGAGTCACGACGAGAGCACGTCGAGTGACCTACCGGATGGTTCCTGACACCTCGCCCAAAGTGATGCCTCCGGCCGTGGCGCGCAGGGTCACGGTGTCGCCGTCCTCCAGGAACGTCCGGATCTCGCCGCCGGCCAGCTTGATCGGATCATTCCCGTTCCAGGTGAGCTCGATGAGGGAGCCGCGCTCCTCGCGCCGCGGCCCCGAGATGGTGCCGCTGGCGAACAGGTCGCCGACGCGCAGCGACGCGCCGTTGGAGGTGAGGTGGGCGAGCATCTGGTCCGGCGTCCAGTACATCGACGCGTACGGCGGGCGGGACACGACCTCCCCGTTGATCGACACTTCGACGCCGACGTCGAGCCCCCAGTCGGCCCGCCGGCGCAGGTACTCCAGCGGCTCGGGCTCCTGCGCCGGGCCGGGGACGCGGGGCAGCGCGTCCAGCGGGGTGATCCACGGCGATATCGAGGTGGCGAACGACTTGCCGAGGAACGGCCCGAGCGGCACGTACTCCCACGCCTGGATGTCGCGGGCGCTCCAGTCGTTGAGCAGCGTCACGCCGAAGACGTGGTCCTCGAACGCGCCGGCCGGCGCCCCCATCGCGGACGGCGTGCCGATCACGAACCCCAGCTCCGCCTCGATGTCGAGCTTGGCGCACGGGCCGAACACGCCGGCCTTGAGCTGGCCGTGCGGCCGGGTGATCGGGGTCCCCGAGACGACCACCGTGCCCGAGCGGCCGTGGTAGCCGACCGGCAGGTGGCGCCAGTTGGGCAGCAGCGGCTCGGCGTCGGGGCGGAAGATCCGGCCGATGTTGGAGGCGTGGTCCAGGGAGCAGTAGAAGTCGACGTAGTCGGCCACCTCGACCGGCATGTGCAGCCGTACCTGCTCCAGCGGGATCAGGTGGGCCTCGGTGACGGCCATGTCGGTGGTCAGCTTCTCCTGGACGAGTGCCCGGGTGGCCTGCCAGGCGCCGCGCCCGCGTGCCATGAAGGGGTTGAGCGAGGGCGCCGCGAACACCTCGTCGTGCAGCGCGGCGGCCAGGTCGAGCACCCGGTCGCCGTAGCGCACGCCCACCCGGGGCGCCTGGCCCGGCCGGGAGAACACCCCGTAGGGCAGGTTGTCCACTCCCCAGCTCACACGTCCTCCTCGCTCCGTCGACGGCCGGCCGGCGGTCGGTCGCCGGTCATTCGGGGATCAGGCCCAGCTCGCGCAGGTCGCCCAACGGGGCGGCGGTGTTGCACGATCCGTAGCTCACGAGCAGCTCGCGGGCGTGCTTGGCCGTCTCCGGGTCCACCTGCCGGGCCAGCGCCACCAGCCGCGCGGCGTCGGTGGCGCGCAGGGCGGGCACGGGATCGCGCCGCTCGACGGCCTCGCAGACGGCCAGCACCAAGTTGAGGAACCCGTGCCGGTCGGTCCCCAGCGAGGGGTCGAAGTGGCGTACGGCGTGGTGCAGCCCGGCCGTGGCCTTGAACGGGATCTCCTGCTCCACGCACGACCGGATGAACACGGCGAGGTGCTCCACCGGCGGGAACGCGTCGGAGGTGGCTCCGCCGCAGCGCACCTTGAGCCCGACGCCCTCCGGCACGTCGGTGCCGACCCGGTGCGCCGGCACCTCGACGAACAGCCGCACGCCGCGCGGCAGCCGGCCGGCCACGCCGAGTGCCGTCGCCGCCACGGAGGAGTCGGGGGGCATCGGCACCTCGACGATGTCGACCGGCAGGTCCTCGAACGGCGGGATCTCCGGCGTGTCCACGATCAGGCCGATGCGCCGCGGGACGAACTCCTCGCGGCGCAGCGCGTCGAGCCGGCTGGCGGGGCACAGGAAGCGGTGGGTCAGCACCTGGCCGCCGTGCTCCTGGTCGCGGCGGTGGCGGGCCAGCGCGTCGGACATGTGCAGGGACGTCGGCGGGAACAGCCCCGCGTCGTCGACCAGGGCGGTGAACAGGACGGCGGTGCTCATCTGGCCCACGTCCAAGCGTATCCGGGATCCTCGCACGACAATGCTCCCTGCCCCAGGTCGAGCGGCCGGAACGTGTCGACCATGACGGCCATCTCGCTGGTGGTCGTGACGCCGCGCGCCACGGCGTCGATGACCGCCTCGACCGCGCCGGGCTGCGGCCCGTGGGTGAAGCCGGCCGGGTGCAGCGACACGGAGCCGACGTCGATGCCGGAGCCCTTGCGCGCGGAGTAGTCGCCGCCGACGTAGAACATGAACTCGTCGGAGTCGACATTGTGGTGGTTGTACGGGATCGGCACCGACTCGGGGTGGAAGTCCAGCGGGCGCGGGCAGAACGAGCAGACCACGAACCCCGGCCCCTCGAACGTCTGGTGGACGGGCGGCGGGGCGTGCGTCCTCTTCACGACCGGCTCGAAGTCGCGGATGTTGAACGCGTACGGGTAGAGGCAGCCGTCCCAGCCGACGACGTCGAACGGGTGGTCGCGGTAGACCAGCCGGGTGAGGCCGCCCCGGGTGCGGACCAGCACCGGCACCTCCTCGCCGTCCACGAGCAGCGGCTCGGCCGGGGCGCGCAGGTCGCGCTCGCTGTAGGGCGCGTGCTCCAGGAACTGGCCGTACTGCGACAGGTAACGCCTGGGCGGCCGGATGTGGCCGGCGGCCTCGATCACCAGCGCGTTGACCTGCCCGTCGGGCACCCAGCGGTGGATGGTGCCGGTCGGCACGACCACGTAGTCGCCCTCGCCGGCCTCGATGACGCCGTACGTGGACTCGAACCGGACCCGGCCCCGCTGGACGTACACGCACTCGTCGCCCATCGAGTCGCGGTACAGCTCGCTGGGCCGGTCGGTGGTGGCGTACGACAACCGGACGTCGCCGTTGCCGGCCAGCAGGACGCGGCCGGTGACCAGGTCCCCGGCGGTGGCGAGGTCCTGGGTGCGGAAGTGCCGCGGGGAGAGCGGCAGGTTGGGCTCCAGGCGCGTCCCGGTGCCCTGCGTGACGGCCTCGGCCTTGACGATGGCCGTCGGGAGGTGACGGTGGTAGAGCAGTGAGGAGTCGGAGGAGAAGCCTTCCTCGCCCATCAGCTCCTCGGCGTACAGCCCGCCGTCGGGCTTCCTGAACTGCACGTGGCGCTTGCGGGGCACCTCCCCCACGACGCGGTAGTACGGCATCCGGCCTCCCCAAGCAGCGTCCGATGACCGTCCGCTTATCGGACGTCAGCGTCCTCTATATGCAATTACCGTCGTCCATCGCCCTGGAGATGTCAACCCAGGGCGCCGGCGAGCTCCGCGGCGGCCTCGACCACCCGCGCTCCCGCCGACTCGTCCAGCGGCCCGAACGTCACCACCCCCACGGACGCCTCCAGCCACGGCAGCCCGGTGACCGGGGCGGCGATGCCCCGGGCCCCCTCCTGCAACTGCCCCTCGGTCACCAGATAGTCCGACCGGCCCTCGCGCAGCGCCAGGATCGCCCGCCCCGCCGCGCCTTTGGTGAGCGGATGGCGCGAGCCCTCCCGGTAGGCGACGTGCATGTGCGTCCACGACGGCTCCACCACGGCCACGGCCAGCCCGTCGTCGCCCTCGGCCACGGTCAGGTGCGCGGTCGCGCCCACCGTCTCGGCCAGCCGCCGCAGCGCGGGCAGCGCCGCCGCCCGCAGCAGCGGCTGCACGGCCTGGGCCAGCACCAGCACCCCGAACCCGAGGTGCGCCCGCCCCTCGGTGTCGCGCCGCACGAAGCCCTCGCGCGACAGCGTGGTGAGCAGCCGGTAGACGACGGGACGGCTGAGCTGCAGCTCGTGGCTCAGCTCGGTGGGGGTGCGCCCGCCCTTGCCGTCGGCGAGCAGCCTCAGCAGGCGGAGCCCGCGCTCCAGCGTCTGGGCGGATTCAGCGGCCATGGTCCGATTATCGCCACCGCCCGTACGCGGGGATCGCCGGTAGGGCGCGCCGGTAGGGCGGGCCCCACCCCGGATTCGGGGGGCGGCGGGCCTGATCGGGACGGGTGATCGGCGCAGACTTCAGGAAAGACCTAGGAGGATTCCATGAGTCGCGTGTCCACCGTCACCCCGCCGCCCGCGCCCCGGGGCGGCCTGCCGGACCAGGTGCCGCCCGTCGTGCTCGCGGCGATGTCGCTGTGGCTGTTCGCCGTCGCGGCCGGAGCCTTCGAGGCCCTGCTCATGGCTACCGTGGAGCTGTCGTCCGGGACGGCGTTCGGTGAGCTGCTGCCGCAGATCGTCTTCCGGCTGGGGGTGTTCGGGGCGGCCGTGTTCCTCGCCCTGCGGCTGCGGCACAGGCGGAACTGGGCGCGGCTCACGCTCGCCGTCGGCCTCGGGATCTTCGGAACGCTGTCCCTCGTGGTGGAGCCGGCGCGGTGGCTGCTGGCCGGCGGCTCGATCGGCGACGCGGTCGCCGCCGCGGCCCCGATGGACCTGGTCTTCGCGGGCAGCCGGATCCTGCACCTGCTGGCCGTGCTGGGGGCTCTGACGCTCATGTTCCAGCCGCGGGCCAACGCCTTCTTCCGCGGGCGGTCAGCCTGAGACGCCCTCGGAGGCCGGAGCCGGAGCCGGGGCCGGGGCGCGCAGGTTGCGCACCCCGGGCGACAGCAAAGCGGCCAGCGTCGAGAGCACGACCAT
Source organism: Nonomuraea sp. NPDC005501 (assembly GCF_040605905.1). Classification (NCBI taxonomy): domain Bacteria; kingdom Bacillati; phylum Actinomycetota; class Actinomycetes; order Streptosporangiales; family Streptosporangiaceae; genus Nonomuraea; species Nonomuraea sp. NPDC005501. The sequence continues at coordinate 11,853 of NZ_JBEXDT010000112.1, forward strand.
CGCGCCGCAGGCGAGCAGCGCCTCCCGGGTGCCGATCAGGTGCGCCACCGGCCCGGCCAGCATCAGCCCGAGCGGCCCGAACATCAGCGACCCGAGCGCGTCGTACGAGCTGACCCGCGACAGCGCGTCCGCCGGGACCTCCCGCTGCATGGTGGTCTGCCACAGCACGCCGAAGACGTCGAAGCACACCCCCAGCGCGAACGACCCGGCCACGATCGCCCAGACCGGCGCCCCGAACCCCAGCAGCAGGTACGGCGCCGCGGTCGGCAGGCAGAGCAGCGTGCCGAGCAGGATCGGGCGGGACGGCCGCATCCGCAGCGACACCAGCACCCCGGCGATCGTGCCGACCGCCTCGCCCGTCAGGAACGCAGACCAGACCAGCGGCCCGCCCAGGCTCTCCTTGGCCAGCAGCGGCCCCAGCACGCCGTGGCCCGCCTGGATGGCCATCACCATGATCGAGAACTGTGCGACGACCACCCAGATCCACTGCCGGGAGCTGAACTCGCGCCAGCCGTCGCGCAGGTCGGCCAGCACCGAGTGACGCGGCCCGGCCGGCCGCTCGCCGGGTGCCAGCCGGAGCGCCGCCACCAGCACGCCGGCCACCGCGAACATCACGCCGCTCACCGACAGCGCCCATCCGCCGCCGAAGAGCACCACGGTGCCGCCGCTGAGCACGGCCCCGGCCACGCGCGAGGTGTTGGCGCCCAGCCCGAGCAGGGCGTTGCCGGTCTGCAGCCGGTCGGTGGGCACCACCTCCGGGATGATGCCGGTCAGCGCGGGGAACAGCACGGCCGTCGCCAGGCCGCTGATCGCGGCGGCCGTGGCCATCGCGGGCAGCGGCGTCCATCCGGTGAACATCATCGCGGCCAGGGCGAAGAAGGCCAGCGCGTTGGTGAGCTCGCCGGCCGTCATGACCAGGTGCCGGGGGAAGCGGTCCGCGATGACGCCGCCGACCAGCATGAAGAGCACCATCGGCAGCGACTCGGCGGTCAGGACCACCGAGAGCGTGGTCGCGTCGGCGCCGGGCAGGCCGAGGATGCCGAAGGCGAGGGCCACGGGGGCGAACGTGCTGCCCAGCACCGAGATGGTCCGCGCCGCGAGCAGCAGCGTGAACCGCCGCTCGCGGAGCAGGCCGAGGTCTCCGAGATGTCCGCGCACGTGATCCCCCTTGCTTCGCGGAAAACGGGGCTCATTCTTCCGGGACGCCGGTGGAGTTGTCTTCTGGTTATCCGGCAGGTGAAGAAACGGGTCAGAAAAGCGGTCAAGACCCCCTGATCTCATTGAACGTCACTGATCATCCAGATATCGTGCCTAATGCCCGACGATCACCCCTCACGTAAGGCGCCTCGATGCGACCTCGACTGCGGCAGCTCTTCGTCATAGGACTCGCCCTCTCCCTGCTCGGCATCGGCGTCCCCGCGTGGTCGGAGGACGATCCCCGCAGCTGCAACGACCTGATGGCCGGCGACACCCCCGCCTACGTCGTGTGCCGGTGGATGGCCACCCCCGACGAGGCGCTGGACATCGCCAGGTTCTGGCTGGCCAACGACGGCGAGAACCTGGAGGCGGCTGGACCGCTCGACTCCATCGGGGTCGACTGCGGCGACGCGGGCAACGTGTGCGACCCGACCCCGCCCGACGGCGTGGGCGACGGGCAGGCGCACGACGGGGGCGACCCGGACGTCGAGGGCGCCGAGGACGGCGGCACGCCGGAGTGCAAGGCGGGCGAGGAGTGCTCCGTCCCGCCGGCGGGCCTGTCGGCCGAGCAGATCTCCCAGGCCGAGGAGAGCACCACCGGCAAGGCCGTGAAGAGCGCCGTCGCGGCGGGCCTGCGGGTGTGGGTGGACGCCGAGCTGGCCGACGACTGGAAGGCCGGCAAGCTCGCCGAGGGTGCCAAGCAGGTGGCCGCGCTGGCCGCGCAGCCGGGCGTCGTGGGTGTCCGGTTCACCCGGCAGCTCGGGGACGGGCAGCTGTTCCGGAGCGCCGACGAGATGGACACGTTCGTCAACGAGGCGTCGGCCGAGCTGCGCAAGCTCGCCCCGGGCCGCAAGCTGGCCGCGCACACGATGGTGCCGCTGTTCGGCTGCGGCGCCGACGACGCCTGCAAGACCGCGATCACCCAGAAGTACCCGCTCCTCGACCCCGAGCGGATCGGCGCCTGGCTGGCCAAGGGCAAGATCGACCAGCTCGCCCTCGACAGCGGCCACCTGGCCACCGAGTACACCACCTGGAAGATCGACGCCGCCACGGCGCAGCGCAACCAGTGGATCCAGGTCCGGGCCCGGGCGTGGGACGCGTACGCGCAGATCTCCGTCGAGGACGCGGCGCTCGCCGCGCCCGGCGCGCCCCAGCTCACCGGGGAGCAGGCCACCAAGGCCATCACCGAGCACGTGGCGAGCCCGCTGCAGGACGACGCCGCCGAGACCGTCACGCTGTGGAGCCGCTACGAGAACGGCCAGGGGCAGGTCAGCCGCGCGTACGGCGAGAAGTGGGCGGCCAACACCACCTGGGACCAGCTCAAGAAGCTGACCTCGGTCCGTCCCCGCCTGGCCACGGTCTACGACCCGGCCAAGCCGGAGGTGGACGCCGCGACCGACCTGAAGGCCCTGTCCGAGGTCTTCGGCCAGGTCTACCTCTACGCCGCCTGACCTCGGGGCCCGGGCGGCCCCCCGGGCTCAGTCCTTGAGGAAGGCGCCGAACTCGTTCAGGTCGATCAGCCCGTCGCCGTCCTGGTCGAGCCGGGCCACCCCGGCCTGGGCCCGCTCCAGGCTGATCGGCTGTCCCAGGGCCTCCATCAGCCGGACCAGCTCCTCGGCCGAGATGCGGCCGTCCTTGTCGACGTCGATCAGGTCGAAGGTGATCGCGTGGTCGCTCATCGTGCCCTCCTGGGGGATCGTGTGGGTCAGACCTTAGTGGCGATCTCCGCTTCCCCGGGAGGCGTCCGGCATTCCGGGCGATCCTGTGGGTAGCGGCGGTCCATGCGATTGACGTACACCTCGGATCTGTGGTGGAAGAACGCCGTCGTCTACTGCCTGGACGTGGAGACGTACAAGGACGGCAACGGCGACGGCATCGGCGACTTCCGCGGCCTCACGCAGCAGATCGACTACCTCGCGGGACTGGGGGTGACGTGTCTGTGGCTCATGCCGTTCTACCCCACCCCCAACAAGGACGACGGCTACGACATCACCGACTTCTACGCCATCGACCCCCGGCTCGGCACGCTCGGCGACTTCGTGGAGTTCATGCGGACCGCCCATGACCGGGGGCTGCGGGTCATCGCGGACCTGGTCGTCAACCACACCTCCGACCAGCACCCGTGGTTCAAGGAGGCGCGTAGGAGCAAGGACTCGCCGCGCCGCGACTGGTACGTCTGGTCCGACAAGAAGGAGCCGGACGACCCCGGCCAGGTGGTCTTCCCCGACAAGGAGAACAGCATCTGGCAGTACGACAGGGGGTCGGGCCAGTACTACCTGCACAGCTTCTACCGGCACCAGCCCGACCTCAACGTGGCCAACCCCGAGGTCCGCGACGAGATCGCCCGCATCCTGGGCTTCTGGATGGAGCTCGGGCTGTCGGGCTTCCGGGTGGACGCGGTGCCGTTCCTCATCGAGAACGTCGAGCCGAAGCTCGCCGACCCGCACGACTTCCTGGCGGACCTGCGGGCCTTCATGACCCGCCGTCAGGGCGACTCGGTGCTGCTCGGCGAGGTCAACGTCCCCTACAAGGAGCTCATGGGCTACTTCGGCGACGGACTCGGCGACCAGGTCACCATGTGCTTCGACTTCATCGGCATGCAGCGCGCCTGGCTGTCACTGGCCAGGGGCGAGGCCGAGCCGCTCGCCTCGGCGCTCAAGGAGCGGCCCCGGCCGCCCAAGGACTGCCAGTGGGCGACGTTCCTGCGCAACCACGACGAGCTGACCCTGGACAAGCTCACCGACGAGGAGCGCCAGGAGATCTTCCAGGCGTTCGGCCCCGAGGAGGACATGCAGATCTTCGGCCGTGGCCTGCGCCGCCGGCTTCCGCCCATGCTGGGCGGCGACCTGCGGCGGATCAAGATGGCCTACAGCCTGCTCTTCTCGCTGCCGGGCACACCGGTGCTGTTCTACGGAGAGGAGATCGGCATGGGGGAGAACCTCGCCGCCGAGGGTCGCATGGCGGTCCGCACCCCCATGCAGTGGTCGAGCGAGGGTGGCTTCAGCATGCACGAGCCCGTACGGAAGATGCCGGACGGACCCTTCGGGCCGGAGCGGGTCAACGTGGCCGACCAGAAGCGCCAGCAGGACTCGCTGCTGCGCTGGATCCAGCTCCTGATCGAGCGCTACCGCGAGTGCCCGGAGCTGGCGTGGGGGACCCACACGGTGATCGACTCGGGCAGCCCGCAGGTGCTGGCGCACCGCTGCGACGCCGACGGCGCGTCGGTGGTCGTCCTGCACAACCTGGGCAGGACGACCGAGGAGGTGGAGCTGAAGCTGGACGGCCTGGCGAACTACCAGCTCACCGACCTGCTGGTGGACGGCACGACCGAGGTCTCGGACAAGGGGGCGGTACGTCTGCCGCTCGGCCCGCACGGGTGCCGGTGGCTGCGCGCCTCACCTCCGGAGGTCGCCCCTGAGGACGCCTCGGTGAAGTCGGACAGCTCCTTCACCCATCCGCGCCGCTCCTGAGGCGGCGCCGCCGCTGGTGGACCTTCACAGAGCCGCTGGTGGACCTTCACAGATAGGACGGGCCGCTCACGCGGTGACGGAAGGTCCACCAGACCCACGCCTGCGAGGCCACGAGGAACGGCATCACCGCGAGGACGACCGGCGTGAGCAGCGACGCCGTGGGCCCGGCCACGAGCGGCAGCCGCAGCCCGGCCAGCACCCCGATCACGACGAGCGCGGCGGCGGTCAGCGCGTACGTGCGCGCCTCACCGGAGCCGCCCGACAGCACGGCCGCGCGCCGCCGCAGCTCGCCGCGCAGCCGCAGCGTGGCGAAGGCCAGCCCGTGCGTGCCGAACAGCGCGGCCACCACCAGCGCCGGCAGCACCGCGATCGGCCCGTGGATGCCGAGCAGCACGTCGCTCAGCAGCACCCCCCAGCTCAGCGCCAGCCCCCAGCTGCCCGCGACCACCGCCCCGTCCCAGAGGCCCTGCCAGCCGGCGCGGGTCAGCCGCCCGCGCAGCCAGAGCCCCATGTCGCGCACCACCCAGGACAGCACCATGGCCACCACCAGTACGGGATCGCCGCTCAGCAGCTCGCCCTCCAGTCTGGGGAAGAACCCCGCGAGCACGCCGGCGGTGGACACCAGCCACACCTCGTTGCCGAGGAAGAACGGGGCGATCGCGGCGATCACCTCGCGTCGCTCGCCGGCGCTCCGGCCCAGGTACGGCAGCACCATGCCGACGCCGATGTCGGCTCCGGCCAGCACGAGGTAGCCGAGCGCGAAGAAGGCCAGGATGAAGATCTCCATGAGGGGCTCCTCAAGCGGGTCAGAAGGACAGGGCGGGGGCGGGCGACTCGATCGGCCGGTCGCCGAGCGTCACCGCGTCCGGTCCGCGCCGGGCGGTCCTGGCCAGCAGCCAGTAGTTGGTGGCGATCAGCACGGCGAACACGGTCACGAACGCGGTCAGCGAGAGCCTCATCTGCGCCCCGGTGACCGGCGACATCGCCTCGGCCGTGGTCAGCAGGCCGTACACCGCCCATGGCTGGCGGCCCATCTCGCGGAACACCCAGCCGCCCAGCATGGCCGCGAACGGCACCGGGATCATCAGGGTCAGCAGCCAGTGCCACACCCGCAGGCCCCGCACCGCGGGCCGGAACAGCATGAGCAGCGCGCTCAGCCCGGAGAAGAAGAACATCACCGCGAACGCGATCAGCATCGTCATCGCCCCGGCCTGCACCCACCCGGCCGGGGGCAGGTAGTCGCCGGGGCCGTGCGCCGCCGCCATCTCGGCCTGCGCGGCGGCCAGCCGGCCGGCGTCACCCGTCCACGCGGCGGCCTTGGCCGGCTGGAGCGTCTGGAAGCCGAGGCCGCCGAACGTCGCGGTGAACAGGGTCGCGGGCAGCGCCACGCCGACGCCGATCCGCAGCGACTTGCGGAAGAAGTCCTGCTCGGCGGTGCGCCGGCGCAGGTGGTAGGCGCTCACCCCGGCCATGAAGAAGCCGCCCGTGATCATGGCGCCGCCGAGCACGTGGAAGAACGCCACCCGGGCCGCCGGGTTGGCCACCATCGCCCCGAAGTCGGTCAGTCGCAGCACGCCGCCCGCCAGTTCGTAGCCGACGGGGTTCTGGAGGAAGCCGTTGGAGACGAGGATCCAGAACGCCGACGCGTACGCCGTGAGCGTCACGATCCAGATGGCCGCCAGATGGGCCCACCGGTTCAGCTTGTCCCAGCCGAAGATCCACAGGCCGAGGAACGTGGATTCGAGGAAGAAGGCCACCAGCGTCTCGATCGCCAGCGAGGCGCCGAACGCGTTGCCCGCGAACTCCGTCAGCCCCTTCCACGCCATCCCGAGCTGGAACTCCATCACGAGGCCGGTGACGATGCCCATCGCGTAGTTGACGATGTAGAGCTGTCCCCAGAACCTGGTCATCCGCAGGTGGAGCGGGCTGCGGGTGAGCGTCGCCCAGGTCTGTACGACGGCCACCAGCGTCGCGAGGCCGAGCGTCAGCGCCACGAAGAGGAAGTGCGCCCCCGCGGTGAGGGCGAACTGCAGGCGGGCGAGTTCCACGGTGTCCATGGCGCACAGCCTGCGGTGACGGCTCGGGCCGCCGCGTCATGCGGGCGCGGGCACCTGGCGTACTCCTCCGGGTGTCCGGCGGCGCCGGCCGTACCACCCAGGGTGTACGGCCGGCCGGGGCGTCAGGCGCCTCAGGGGGTGAGCCAGCCGGGGGTGATCATGCCGGCCTCGTACGCGATGACCACGAGCTGGGCGCGGTCCCGCGCGGCGAGCTTGGTCATGATGCGGCTGACGTGGGTCTTGGCCGTGGCGGGGCTGAGCACGAGCCGGGCCGCGATCTCGTCGTTGGACAGCCCGGCCGCCACCAGCGACATGACCTCCCGCTCGCGCTCGGTCAGCGCGTTGAGCCGCGGCCCCGGCTCCGGGCGCTTGACCCGGCCGGCGAACTCGGCGATCAGCCGGCGCGTGATCGAGGGGGCGATCAGCGCGTCGCCGCGGGCCACGACCCGCACGGCGTGGATCAGCTCGGCCGGCTCGGTGTCCTTGACCAGGAAGCCGCTCGCGCCCGACCGCAGCGCCCCGTACACGTAGTCGTCCAGGTCGAACGTGGTCAGGATGACCACCTTGACGCCGTCGAGCCGGGGGTCGGTGACGATCCGGCGGGTCGCCTCCAGGCCGTCGAGCTGCGGCATGCGGATGTCCATGAGCACCACGTCGGGGCGGTGCCGCCTGGCCTGCTCCACCGCCTCCTCGCCGTTGGCGGCCTCGGCGACCACGTCCAGGTCGTCCTCGTCGCTCAGGATCGACCGGAACCCGGCGCGCACGAGGGTCTGGTCGTCGGCCAGGAGTACCCGGATCATCAGGCTCCGTTCAGGGGAAACGGGGTTTTCAGGGGGAGGTCCGCGACGACGCGGAAGCCGCCCTCGGGCCGGGGCCCCGCCTCCAGGGTGCCGCCCAGCGCCGTGGCGCGCTCGCGCATGCCCTGGACGCCGAAGCCGCTGCCCTCCGTGTACGTGGCCCCGGGGCCATCATCCTCCACCCGGATCACCAGATGTCCGGATTCGTTGGTGATGGCGAGTGTGGCCGCGTCGGTCCCGGAGTGGCGGGAGACGTTCGTCAGCGCCTCGCGGACGATGCGCGCCGCAGCCAGGTCGATCTCCGTCGGCACGCCGTCCAGCGGCCCCGACAGCTCGGTGCGCACCGACAGCCCCGTGGCGGCGACCAGGGCGTCCACGCGCGCCAGGCTGTCAGGCGGGGCCGTCGGCGCCTCCTCGTCCACCTGCCGCAGCACGCCCAGCGTGGTGCGCAGCTCGCGCAGCGTCTCCTTGCTCGTCTCCTTGATCGTGCGCAGCGCCGTCTCGGCCTCCTCGGGCCGTTTCTTCAGCCCGTGCAGCGCCGCCGCGGCCTGCACGTTGATCATGGAGATGTTGTGGCCGAGCACGTCGTGCAGCTCACGGGCGATGCGGAGCCGCTCCTCGCCGGCCCGTCGCCTGGCCTCCTCCTCCCTGCCGTGCTCGGCCTCCATCGCGCGCCGCTCGGCCTCCTCCAGGTAGGCGCGGCGGGTGCGGGTGACGCCGCCGAACGCGAGGCACGCCACCACCCAGCCCATGATGGAGATGAACACGCCGTCGCTGATGTGCCTGACGTCGCCGCTCTCGCCGTACCCGAGGGCCAGCAGCGAGGCGGCGCCCGTGGCGACGGCGGCCACCAGGTGACCCCGGTCGGCGGCCGTGTAGAGGACGACGAACATGAGGATCAGCAGCGGCCCGTCGAGCCGGGCGAACGGGTAGTAGGCGACGACCGCGGCGGTCACGACGACCAGCGCCGCCACGGGATGCCGCAGCCGGGCGAGCGTGGCGGCCCCGGCGACGAGGGGGAGGATCAGGTCCAGGGCGTTCGGCCGGGGGCCCTGCTCGAACAGCGCGATGGCCAGTGTGGCGCCGAGCACGACGGCGACCACACCGAGCGACATGGCCGTCCCGGCCCGCGATCCGCGCATGACGCCCATTCTGTACCGCATCCCCGGCCACTGCGCCGACCTCCACCGCCACTGCGGCGACGTGCGGCGGGCTTCCGGCTGGGTAGATCAGGAGGATGAGCACTGATGAGGAGCTGCGGCAGGTCGAGGAGGACCTGGCGCGGCTGCGCGCGGAGAACAAGGACATCCGCCAGCAGATCGGCGAGCTGGGGGCGACCGATCCGATCGAGATCGGCACCATGATCGCCATGGCGGACGATCAGGAGCAGCTGATCGCCGATCTGGAGCGGCGGCGCGACGAGCTGCGCCGCCGCCTCGGGCAGAACTGACGTCTCCGCGGAGCGCGGCTCACGACCTCGCCGGGGCCGAGCGCAGGGGCGCGCCGGCGTCGTGCAGGTGCCGCAGCGCCTGGCCGTACGAGTCGAGCAGGCCGGTCTCCAGATAGTCGACCCCGATCTCGGCGCAGTAGTCGCGGACGATCGGCTGGGCGCGCCGCAGGTTGGGCGCCGGCATGTTCGGGAACAGGTGGTGCTCGATCTGGTAGTTGAGCTGGCCGAGCAGCACGTCGACGACCGGTCCGCCCTTGACGTTGCGCGAGGTCAGCACCTGCTTGCGCAGGAAGTCCAGCTTGTCGTCCTTGGTGAGGATCGGCATGCCCTTGTGGTTGGGGGCGAACGTGGAGCCCAGGTAGAGGCCGAACAGCCCCTGGTGGACGATCAGGAACACCACGGCCTTGACCGGCGACAGCGTCGCGAACACCACGCCGAAGTAGACCGCGAAGTGCGTCACCAGCAGCGCCAGCTCCGCGCCGCGCCGCTTGACGGCCGGGTTCGTGAGGGCACGGAAGCTGGCCACGTGCAGGTGCCATCCCTCCAGCGTCAGCAGCGGGAAGAACAGGTACGCCTGCCGGCGCGCGACGAACCGCGGCAGTCCCCGGCTGCGCCGGGCCTGGTCGGTCGACCAGACGATCACCGCCGGCGAGACGTCGGGGTCGTGGTCCTCGTGGTTGGGGTTGGCGTGGTGGCGGTTGTGCTTGACGGTCCACCAGCCCCAGCCGAGGCCGATGCCGAGGTTGCCCACCAGGAGCCCCATGATGTCGCTCGGCCGGCGCGTACGGAACACCTGGCGGTGCCCGAGGTCGTGGGCGAGGAAGCCGAGCTGCGCGAAGACAAAGGCGAGCACCGCGGCGACGAGAAGCTGGAGCCACGAGTCGCCGGCCCACCAGAACAGGGCCCACCCACCGAGGTAGGCGGCCGTGGCGAGGCAGGTGCGCACCGCGTAGTAGACAGGGCGCCGGTCGAGCAGGCCGGCCTCCGCGATCCTCCGGGAAAGGCGGGCGAAGTCGCTGCCCCGCGCGTCGAGTGTGACTGAGTCGGTCACAGGTCTCCTCACATAACCGAGAACGTGCTCCCCTACCCTCGCGTATTACCCGCCCGTACGGAAGATCGTCCACTACCTGTCTCCACGAGCGGCGCCTACGGTGTCGACCTACGGTGATGAAGCGCGTACCTCTCGGGGTGGGGGATCGCGGCGCCCCTGGTCAGGGCCCGCCGAAGGCCCGCCTCGCCCAGGGCGTGACGGCAGCGGGCGAGCAGCGCGGGGTCGCCCGCCCCGGCTCCGCCGCGCAGCGCTCCCGCCGCCCCGGCCAGCTCGGCGGCGAGCTCCGGGTCACAGTGCTCGGCCGTGCCCTCCAGCACGGTCGCGCGGACCGTACGGTCCGGCGAGGCCGCCATGAGCTCCAGGGCCCGGCGCAGCGGCGGCCAGGGGTCGGCCGAGACGCGGGCGAGCTCCACGTGCACCAGCGCCTCGAACTGGGCGGGCGCGCCGGGCAGCAGTTCCAGGGCCCGGTGCAGCAGCCGGGCCGCCGCGCCGGGATCGCCCGAGCGGCGGGCCACCTCCGCCCTGGCGTGCAGCACCCGGGCGTACGCCACGGAGTCGCCGTCGGGGTCTCCGCTCACCACCTCCTCCGCCCTGGCCAGGGTGGCGGCGGCCGCTGCGAGGTCGCCCGTGCGGGCCTGGAGCCGCCCCAGCCGGGACAGGAACAGGATCGGCCCCGCGGGGGACTCCAGCCCGGCGATCTCCCCGGCCAGCCGCTCGCCCTCCCGGGCCAGCGCCACGGCCTCGGCGTGGTCGCCCTCGTTCTCGGCGGCCAGCGACAGCCAGTGCAGCGTGAACGACAGCCCCCACCGGTCGCCGGTCCGCCTGAACCCGGCCAGCGCCGCCCGCAGCGGCTCACCCGCCTCGGCCGCCGAGCCGAACTCGAACCGCGCCAGGCCGCACGCCAGCGCCGCCGCCGACCTCGTCCACGGGTCGGGGTGGCCGCGCAGGCGCTCGGCGTTCTCCTCGGCGAGCCGTACGAGGCCGGGCAGGGGGGCCGGAATGAGCGCGAAGCAGGTCACCGCCGCCGGATGGTCCGAGAGCCGGACGGCGTCCGGCGGCTCCTCGCCCATGATCACCCGGCAGAGCCCGTGGGCCGGCTCCCGCCCCTCCGGCGGCACGTCGCCCACCCGCCGCAGCACCTCGGCCGCCCGCTCGGCCGCCTCGCGCCGCCGCCCCCGCATGATCCACGGCCACAACCGCGCCAGGAGGAGCCGGAGCGGGTCGTCGGTGTGCTCCAGCGCGGCGTCCAGGTTGCCCTGCTCGGCGTCCAGCACGGCCAGCCAGTGGAGCTGCCCGGCGGTCCGCAGCCCGGGTCCGGCCGCCTCGGCCAGCGCGGTGTAGTGGCGGGCGTGGGCGCGACGCACGTCCGGCAGGTCCGCGGCGGCGTACTGCCTGATGGTCTCCAGCATCGTGTACCGGTCGCCGGAGACGCCGATGAGCGACTTGTCCACCAGCGAGGCGAGCACCTCGAGCACACCGCCCTCGCCGCCCCCGGCGACGCCGCCCTGCTCGCCGCAGATCCGCGCGACCGCGTCGGCGTCCGCGCCGCCCGCGAACACCGTGAACGCGCGCAGCAGGTCCCGCTCCGCGTCCGAAAGCAGCTCCCAGCTCCAGTCGATCACCGCGCGCAGCGTGCGGTGCCGCGGCTCGGCGGTCCGGCCGCCGCGGAAGGACAGCCGATCCCCGAGCCCGCTCACCAGCAGGGCGACGGACATGGTCCGCAGCCGGGCGGCGGCCAGCTCGATCGCCAGCGGTATCCCGTCGAGCTCGCGGCAGATCCGCGCCGCGTCCCCGGCCTCGACCCGTACGTCCGGCCGCGCCGCGGCGGCCCGGTCCCGGAACAGCTCCACGGCCGCCGCCTCCTCCAGCGGGAGCACCCGGTGGAGCGTCTCGCCGGGGATGTCCAGCGGCTCCCGGCTGGTGGCCAGGACCCGCAGCCCCGGCACCGCGCCGAGCAGCCACCGCGTCACCCGCGCGGCCTCGTCGATGAGGTGCTCGCAGTTGTCCAGCACGACCAGCGGCCGGCGAAAGCCCCGCAGCGCCGTCACGGGGTCGGTGGTGCGCAGCACACCTTCCAGGGAGGCCAGGACACCGGAGGCGGAGGCCAGCTCGACCAGCCACACCGCGCCGCCGAGCGTGGCGGCCGCCTCGACGGCCAGCCGCGTCTTCCCCGCCCCGCCCGGCCCCACCAGCGTCACGAGCCGCACGCCGTCTTCCGGCGGCGCGGCCGTCCCGTCGTCCCCCGCCGGCGAGGCCGTGAGGAGCGCACGGAGATGGGAGAGATCGCCGGAGCGCCCCACGAAGCTCGTCACCCGAGCCGGCAGCCGCCCGCCACCCTCGCTCTCCGGAGGCCCCGCCGCTCCCGGGGGAGGGTCACGCAGAGCCGCTAGATGCGCCTGCCGCAGCTCCGCCCCGGGGTCGGCGCCCAGCTCGTCGGCCAGCCTCGCGCGGGCCCGCTCGAACGCCTCCAGCGCCTCCCCCCGCCGCCCCGCCGCCGCCAGCGCCCGTACGAGCAGGGCGTGGAACGGCTCCCGCAGCGGATGCTCGGCCACCAGCGCCCGCAACTCGGCCACCACCCCGTCGACCCCGCCGCCCGCGCCGCCGCGTTCGGTCAGGTCGGTGGCGATCCGCGTGGCCAGGGCCGTCAGGCGCAGCTCCTCCAGCCGCGCCGCCGGTCCGGTCGCGAACGGCAGCCCCGCCACGTCCGCCAGCGCCGCCCCCCGCCACAGCCGCAGCGCCGCCCGCGCCTCACCGGCCCGTACGAGCCGCTCGAACTCCCACGCGTCCACCTCGCCGGCCGGCACGTCCAGCGCGTACCCAGCAGCACGCGACGACACGATCCCCGGCGCCTCACGCCGCGCCCTGGACACCAGCGACTGCAACGCCGCGACCGGATGCGCCGGCCTCTCGTCCGGCCACAGGTCGCCGATCAGCCGGTCCGCCGTCACCACGCGACCGGGGTCCAGCGCCAGCCGCACCAGCAGGGCCCGCACCCGGGCGCCGCTCACCGCGACCCCGGCCACCTGCAGCGGCCCCAGGATCCCGATCCGCATCCACCCTCCACCCCGGCGGTTCCTCCCGCTTACGCCTACATTCTCGCCGCGTCTCCGAGGCGCGGCATGCGTCCGGGCTCGGCGACGTTCCCGCACCGTAAGGTCCGCGTGGTCGCGCCGGGTGTTGGATCGGCGGCATGCGCGTGTTGCTGACCGGCTCAGCCGGCTTCATCGGCCGTCACATCGCCGAGACGCTCGAAGGCGTCGCCGCCGTCCGCGACGTCGTGCCCGCCGACCTCAGGACGGGCGTGGACGTGCGCGACGGCGACGCCCTCGACCGGCTGCTGCCCGACGTCGACGCCGTCGTCCACCAGGCCGCCAAGGTCGGGCTCGGCGTGGACGTGGCCGACCTGCCCGCGTACGCGTCCGCGAACGTGTGCGGCACCGCCGTCCTGCTCGCCGCCATGGCGCGGCACGGCGTGCGGCGGCTGGTCCTCGCCTCCTCCATGGTCGTGTACGGCGAGGGCGCCTACGACTGTCCCGCCCACGGCCCGGTACGGCCCGGCCCCCGGCGCGAGGAGGACCTGGCGGCCGGGGTGTTCGACCCCCGGTGCCCGTGCTGCGACGCCGTGCTCGTCCCGGCCGTCGTCGCCGAGGACGCCCCCATGGACCCGCGCAACGCCTACGCCACCACCAAGCTCGCCCAGGAGCACCTGGCCGCCGGCTGGGCCCGCGAGACCGGCGGGACCGTGACGGCCCTGCGCTACCACAACGTCTACGGCCCCGGCATGCCGCGCGACACCCCGTACGCCGGGGTCGCCGCGATCTTCCTGTCGGAGCTGTTGAACGGGCGGGCGCCGCGGGTGTTCGAGGACGGCGGGCAGCGGCGCGACTTCGTCCACGTCCGCGACGTGGCCCGGGCCAACGCCCTCGCCCTGGAGGAGGACAGGCCCGGAGCCCTGACGGCGTACAACATCGCCGGAGGGACGCCGCGCACGGTCGGGGACCTGGCCCGTGCGCTGGCGGCGGCGACCGGGGGGCCGGAGCCGGTCGTCACGGGCGGCTACCGCCTCGGGGACGTCCGCCACATCGTCGCCTCGCCCGCGAAGGCGGCCCGGGAGCTGGGGTTCACGGCTCAGGTGGCGTTCGAGGACGGCCTGAGGGAGTTCACCGCGGCCGCCGTCATGGCTTCGTAAGGGTTGACCCGGCCCCCGGTACGTACCGTCGGACTCGTGATCGATGTCGTGCTGCCCTGCCTCGACGAGGCCGCCGCGCTCCCCTGGGTGCTGGAGCGCATGCCGTACGGATATCGCCCGATCGTGGTGGACAACGGCTCCACCGACGGGTCCGCCCGGGTCGCCGAGGCCCATGGGGCGACGGTGGTGCACGAGCCGCGCAGGGGGTTCGGCGCGGCCTGCCACACCGGCCTCATGGCCGCCACCGCGCGGATCGTCTGCTTCATGGACGCCGACGCCTCGCTCGACCCGCGCCAGCTCCCGCGCGTCGCCGAGCCCGTCCTGGCGGGGGACGGCGACCTGGTGCTGGGCCGGCGGGTGGAGCGCCGGCCCGGCCCGGCCGGTCCGGGCGGCGGCGTGGGCGGGCCAGCCGTGCCCGCCGCCGGTGGGAAGAGGAGACGGCGGATCTCCAGTCAC